>JAQCFL010000087.1 GCA_027619375.1 Verrucomicrobiota bacterium
TAGCAGCCAGTTCCGCCCGCCTGCCAGACCAGGTGCCGGTCCGTTCGGAGTGGCGATGTTGCCGATGTCATTGAGTTCCGACGCCTTGGCCGGCTTGTCGCGCACCCAGCTTTCCCTCCAAGTGACACGCGGGCTGTAGTAGCTCGTCTGTCCGCGGTCGATCTTGCCGAGCACCTCGATGCCTAGGTTGCTCTCGACCTTGTCGCGGAGCTTGTTCCCCTCGTCATCCTTCTCCTTGCCGGAAATGATGAGCTGGATCGCCTCGCGTTCCTTGCCGTCGAGATCCTTGTAGCGGATGTGGCTGAGGATCGGCTCCTCGCTCAGTGACAGGCCCATCGTGTAGACCGCATTCGCCTTCTCGTCTTCCTCGGGCTTGTCCTCGGCCCCGGCATAGGTGCAGGTGATTTCGGCGAGGTCGCCCTCGGTGAAATTGGCGACCGCCTGCGAAACCTCGATGAAATTGATCTCCGGGTGGACTGTGCCCGGGCGGGGCATCAGTGAGACCGCCGAATTCCGGTGACAGAGGAAGACCTGGGTGGCAGTCCACTTTCCCTCCTTGTCGATTTGAACGGAGTATCCCGGTTGAGGGTAGAGGCGCCCCGGCTGGATCGAAACGTGTCTCGGCATCTTGGTCGGGTCGCCGCGTCAACCGAAGGCCGCCTGTCCTGTGCCGCCAAGCCGGCCGACTCGGCGATTCAGATCGGTGAGAAGCCGGTTCGTCTCGCCGGTGAGCCGGTTGTTTTCCCGCTGTGCATCGAGTGTGCCCGACGAGTAGCCGCCACCGCCGACCTTGCCGAGGGAGGTGACGATCGGGGCCAGCGCTGCGGACTGGCCGGCAGTGGCGGCGGCCGTCGTGTCGGATGTCGCCGGCTTGCCTGCTGCCTGGGACGCCGCCTTGGCATCCTCAGGCTTCGGCATCGTGTTGCGGATCGACTGGATGACCTTGCCGAAGCTGTCCCGCAGGCCGGACGTGTCGATCAACTCTGAGCCGCTGGATTCCCCCGCACGCTTGGCGGCCTCGGCCACCCTTTCTGCCAGGGCCGGGGCTCCTGTGGACAGCAGTGCATCGGCCTGGTCGGCGAGCTCCTTCATGTTGAAGCCGAACAGGTCGGCTCCATCCGCCTTCCGTTCCTTGAGGATCTGGTCGAAGTTGGTGAGCACGTTCTCGGCGTCGATACCGATCAGCTCACTCATGCCGGGAATCTTGAGCAGGCCCTTGAGCAGATGGGCGACCACCCACTCCATGCCCGCTTGGAGGTAGACGATAGGCGTCTGGAATGCGTTAAGTAAAGCCGCGCCAAATCCGGCAGCGAGGCCCAGCAAGGTCGTTCCAAGGCTCTGCCACATCGCTCCGTCGGTGATCAGGTTCCAGAAGAACTCGACCGCCACGCGGAAGCCGTTGACCAGCGCGTTGACCGCCACCGCGAATCCGAGTTTCAGCGAGGACGAAACAAGATCGAGGATCTGTCCGCTCTTGAATGCGGCGATGACGAACTGGATTCCATCCTTCACACGCTTCCCGGCCTCAGCGGCGAGCGGGGCCAGTTTCTGAACCAGGGCGATGGCTTCGGCGATGAGCGGGCGGATCGCATCGTTGATCGGCTGGCCGAGGGTGAGGAAGACCTCGTTGATCGTGTCCTTCAGCGTCGAGAAAAGCCCGGAGGTCGTCTTGCTCTGCGCATCCATCATCCCGGAGAACTTGCCGCCCTCTGAGGTCAACGAGATGAATGCCTGCTCGATGGCCGGGAAACCGACCTGCCCCGACTCGACGAGCTTCTTGACTTGCGAGTCCGAGACACCGAACTGCTTTGCCAGCTCGCCGATGATCGGAATTCCCCGGCCCGTGAGCTGATTGATGTCCTCAGCAAACAACCGCCCCTGAACCCGTGCCTTGCCATAGAGTTCGGCAATCTCGTTGACCGGGGCCTGGATGCCCGCAGAAACGTCGCCGATGCGTCGCAGGGTTTCAGGAACGGTGTCTGCGCTTTCCCCGAAGGCGATGAGCTTGCGGCCGGCATCGGCCAATTCGGGAAACTCGAAGGGCGTCTGGGCGCCGAGCTCCCGGAGCTTCGTCAGCGTCTCCTCGGCCTTGGCTGCATCGCCGATGAGGGTGGTGAACGCGACCTGCGTCTGCTCGAAGTCAGCCGCCGCGTTGACGGCTTTCACCCCGACCCCGACCGCTGCCGCACCGCCAGCCAGCGCCGTTCCGAGAGAGGCCTTGATTGCGGTTCCCGCGAGGCTGAATCCCTTTTGCAACGCCACCGCGCCGCCTTTGCCAAGGCCAGCCAGTCCAGCTCCCGTGAGGCGGCTCATCCGGCGCGCGGAGGAAGCGACGAGGCTGGTCGCCCCGGCCATGGCGCGCTTCAGGGCCGTGATGTCGGCTCCAAGGGTGACGGTCAGGGCGCTCATGGTTCCGTTTCAGCGTCAACCGCCTCGCGCCATTGGATCCTGAGTTGGGCCAGGTGATCCTTCAGGCTGACTGCGGACGATTCCGAGATGCTCCAGTGGGTGCGAACGGCGTTCCGGCGAAGGAGGCAGTGTTGATATTGGGCGAGCCGCGCCAGTGGGAGGTGGAGCACGCGTTCTTCGGGCCATCCAGTTTCGGCGGCGACGGCGAAGACCTGGGCCGCTAGGAAGCCGGGCTCGTCGCAGGGAGGGGCTTTTTTCCGATCCCCGACACGGGCTCAACCTGTGCCGCCTCCAATTCCTTTGACTGCTCCTCCAGCCGCTTGAAGGCGGTTTGGAAGTCGGCCGGGGTGAGACCACCGCAGAAGATGAGCGTTTCCTCGCGGAAGCGCTGTTGGTCGAAGGACGCACGAACAACGTCCGGCCATGGGGCGCAATGGGCATACACGAAGCCCATCAGCGCGGAGGTGAAGGTGGGCGTTCCCTCCTCGGGCATCTCGCCCTTCACCAGCGGATTGTCGGTGCGCAGAAGAACGTCGTAGCTTGCGAGGGAGAGTGGCCGCATGGCATGGCCACCGACAATCGTTTCCACGTCGTGAAACGCGGCAGAGAGAAGTTTTTCGCGGTCGTCCATGGTTTCAGAGGTGACGGAGGAACAGTTCTTCGGTGCGGGGAGTGGCGTTGAGCGGCAGGAGCGCGATCTTGCCCCGGCGCTTGATGCACGCCAGCGGCACGTCGCGCTTCACCTTGTCGACGAGGCGCTCGCGGTTGAGCAGGCCGCACTTGATGTAGGCGAACGGATGCTCCGGATTGGCGAGGTGCCAGGCGTCGTCATTCCACGCCTGGATGAGTTCCTTGGTATGGAACTTGCCATCGGCGCTCTGCGGTTCGAAGAACCAGACGATGCGCTCGCCGGTGATGCCGTCGCCGACGACACGGACAAAGGGTTTCTCCGCGAGCGGGATTCCGACGGCGGTGAGTGCGGCGGCCAGACAGGTGTTGCTGGTGGCGGTGGAGGACAGGTGGGATACGGCGTTCATTTTGGGATCTCAGTTGTTTGGTTGAAGGATCAGCCGCCGGTCGTGACGAACGGGTAGTGCTTGGCGGTGATGTCGATCTTCTCGAAGTCCTCGTTGTTGAGGCTGCGTTCGATCTGGGTGATCACGGTGGTTCCTCCGCTGGTGTTGAGGTGGGTCGGAATGGCGTTGGCCAGGGCCAGGGACGCTCCAAGCTTTCCCGCGAAGGGAGAATCCTTCTTCACGAGCCCCGAGATCTTCGCCTCGATCTGCTCCTGATAGAGCGAGAGGCCCGTGATCTCTCCTCCCTTGTCGAGGACCATCTTCTCCTGGTTGGAGTAGCTGAATCCAAGGTCGGTGATCAGGACGCCGTCCTCATCCTGGGGGATGCCCCAGTTGCCGGTCGTGCCAATGAGATTTGCCGCCATTTGCCTCCGGCGGGCATGTCAACTACACCGCCGAAACAACCGCCTCGTAACTGACGACCGTCTCCCGTCCGCGGGTCTCGTCGGGCGTCGTGGCGGATTCGCGCATTAGAAGATCGTGGAGGCAGAAGGTATCGTCGTTGAGGTCCGTGCGGAGCGTCGCCACGTCAGCGAGCAGGCGCACCAATTCCGATGCCCAGATCGCATGCTCGGAGGCAGGCGTGTCGTCGACCTGAGTGAAGAGGTGGAGGTCAAGCTTGATGCGTGCGGTGTGGCGCATGGCAGACACTGGCTTGGTGTCCGAGGCGGCGACGACGATGCACGGTCGGGTCCGCAGCTCGTCGCGATTGGCAACCTGGATCGGGATGGTGACAGGGATGGCGTCGGGCCGATTGTCGTTGAGCCACGCGGCCAGGTTGGAGGTGAGAGCGTCTTCGATCAGGTTGGACATCTGACCGGGCGATGACGTCAACCGGCGTTCATTCTCGCGGTAAGGTCGTTGAAGAACGCCAGCGACCACAGGTCGAGTTCACGTGGATCCGGCAGGAACACCCGGACTTCCTCTGCGGCCTGCTTGAAGTCGACCTGCTCGAAGCGCTCGCACAGCAAGTGCCTCAGGGTGTCGCCATCGATGAGTTCGCCGTCCCAATGTCCGGACTGGCGCATTCTCGCGTCGAGGTGCTTGAGGTTGGGCTGAACCTTTCTCCCGACATACCAGACGAAATCATAGAAATCCCGGCCCTTGACCCTCTGCTTCCATCCCCGGCAAAGCACGGCATGGAGCTTGCCCGCGAACAAGCTGCCCAAGTCGTAGAGCGCAACCTGATAGGGACTGGGGAGAAGCTGGGTGCGCACCTCGGTGGTGGCGTGAGGTGGCGGTTGAAGGTCCATCTCCAGCTTGATCCGGAGCGTCTGGGTTTTCGGCAAGCGGCGAGCAAGGTCGGCCGGCGCCCCGATATGGAGGAGGTTGAGCTGGGTGTTTCCCTTGAGGAATGCGGACTCGATGCCGCTCGCCTCGCCGCTGGATTTGGGCTCGGCGTCGAAGGTGAAACCCCAGGATTCAAGTTCCGTAGCAACGGCTGGAAGAAAGCGGTCGAGCCGTGAACCGTCGCCTTCACTCAGCAGCGTGAAATCGAGATCCTCTGAGAAACGACGGAGCCCGTGGAAGATCCGCAGGGCGGTGCCTCCATAGAATGCGGCATGGTCGAAAAATCCTCCCCGCCACAGCCCGAGCAGAGCGATTTCCTGAACGACCTCCCGCGCCGCGTTCTGATAGTCCGTCGGCGTCTTCGGCTGGTAGGCGTCCAGCATGTCCTGGAGGGCGGCGTTCATGAGTCGATGAGGCGGTCCTTTTCGGCATGGCGCAGGAGCCAACGCACCGATGGCCTGCCATAGCCATCCGCGCACTCAACGAGCTGCGCACGATCCAGTCCGGAGGGCAGTTCGACTCGCATCCCCTCCAACCAGCGGGCCACGTCGGCCATGGAGCGGAATCCGGACTCACGTGCAATCCGGTCGATGATCGCCTTGGTCGGGCTGGCGATGAGGAACGGGAGGTCGGAATCGGTGACGCGGAGAATGCCGACCGGATAGACGGCCTTGGGAATCGGCTGGTATCGGAAACGACCAAAGTCGTTCTCGAATGAGGCGGCGCGCTTGATGGTGGCGGAGACGACTTCGGTGACTCCTTCCGGAATCATTCCGTGCCAAGAGAGCGCGGTCTCAAAGCTGATGTAGGACGGGCCGTAGATCGATCCCGCCAGACAAAGGGGATCGAGATTCCGACGGCTGGCATAGAGCCCGCGACGGAGTGAAATCAATTCGCCGGTCTCAAGCAAACGGGCGATCTTCCCCCGCCGATCCGCGATTCCCGCCAGCACATGGCGCATGTAGCTCATGTCCAAAATGGGGTCGTTGGGAATCGTGGTCTGCATGTTTTCGACTGGAACGTTGTAAATATGGCAACTTTCCAGAGAAAATCAAGCATTATCCGCTCCGGCGTTTCAGAGCCCGATTTGCCCGAGTATGGATCTTCCGCAGCGAGGTGGCGAGCGCTTTGCGCAGGCGTCCCGCGGCGACATCCAGAGCCAGCCGGATGCCAGTGTCGGTCGTCACGTCGTCCATGTAATCCAGGCGGCTGATGAGTGTGACCGAGGGTTTACTGCCGGTCTTCACCGTGGCGTCGCTGCTAGGAGTTTGCTTTCTGCGGGAGGCCCCTCCGCGACGCCAAGCTCATCAGTCCCCGCAAGCTCGCCGACCTCCTCGCCTGGAAGCACTCCGGCTTCTCGATCCACCACGGCGGCGAACAACCCGTCCCCGCTTACGACGAAGCCGGTCGCAAGCGCCTCGCCGAATATCTCCTTCGCCACCCGTTCTCCCTCCAGAAGATCACCTGGAACCCCACGACCAAGACCGTCATCTACCGCTCCAAGCGCCACCACGCCACCAAGCGCAACTTCGAGATCTTCAAGGCCCCCGACTTCATCGCCTCCGCCCTTCTCCACCTCCCGCCCAAGGGCCAGCAGACCGTCCGCTACTACGGCCTCTACTCCAACAAAACCCGCGGTCAAACCTCCCTCATCCCCGACCGCATCATCCGTCCTCCGGAACCCTCTTCAATTCAACAATCCGAAATCAACAATCCTCAATCCGAAATCCAGAATTCCCACCCCGAAATCCTCCTCGTCCCCGCCCCTCCGAAGCAATCCGCTCGCGACATGCGCCCCCTCTGGCGCGACCTGATCATCCAGGTATGGGGCGGCGATCCGCTCGAATGCCCATGCTGCAAGGGCACCATGAAACCGGTCCGCAAAGTCATCCGCCGCGAGGAAATCGAATTCTTCCTCCGCCTCCACGGCCTCTGGGAGGGAATCATCCAGCTCCCGCGCCCACCGCCGCCGCCCTTCGACATCGACACCATGGAGCCCATCGAACCACCGTGGCAGGCGGTCAAGGAATGGATCCCCGACGACGAACCCGACCTCGACTGGTTTAACCGTCCCCGAAATCCATCCGATCCCGATCCAGACTGGTTCGACCAGCGTCCCAGCTGGCAGCCCGAGGAAATGCCCCTCGAAGACGGCCGCATCCTGACTCTCGACGACGCCTGAAGACCCGAAGCGCTCCGTCCAAACAACCGCTGCCTAAAAAAATCTTGGCAAGGCGGCCGGAAGGGCTACGCTCGCGATCAATGATTTTCCCTCCAAAATCACCTGATGGCGCCATATCCCGGCCAACTCCGGAGGATTTCTCGCCAAAACACCGCCCGCCGACACACCGAAACACCGCGATTGCCCCCTTTTCCCCCGCAACCCCCTTTTCCCCGCCCTCCGGTCCGGCCCGACGGCTGGCTCAGGGGCCACCCGTCAGAAGCAAATTCCTAGCAGCAGGAGACCTGGCGGAGGCCAACCAAAATATCGAGGACCTCGACCAGAATATCGAGGAGCTCGAAGGGAGGGAGTCCAAATGAGGATTGTCATACCGAGAGACAAAGGGCCAAACCACGGTCTCCACCGCACGTCCGCAGGCACCTACTACGTCCGCTGGGAGGAGGGGGGCAGGCAGCGCACCCGGACCCTCGGGACCAAGGATGCCCGGGAGGCCCGCAGGCTCCGGAACCAGATTTATGCCCACCTGGAAGGTAAAGGGGCCATGAGGGCCGGGTCCCCCGAACTCGCCCTGGTGTGCGACCGCTACATCTACCGCCGCCCTCCATACATCGTCAAGGTGCCCGGCCACAAGATCCACGAGGTGGAGGACATGGTCGCCGCCCGGACGATCAGGAACGAACTGCTGGGAGGGGGTGTTCGGTGAGCCTGCTCCTGTTCATCGCGCCGATCCTCGTGGTCGCCATGATCCAGACGTGGTGGGAGAGGAGGAAACGCTACAACCCTAGACCGAAGCCCTGAGACCCCACGAAGGATGAAATACAAGGTCTATCTGTTTCCGGGCGGGAACCGTGGGTGCGGGCGTCGCCACGACCAACCCCCTTTTCCCCGCCCTCCGGTCCGGCCAACCCCCTTTTCCCCGCCCTCCGGTCCGGCCCGACGGCTGGCTCAGGGGCCACCCGTCAGAAGCAAATTCCTAGCAGCCTTGGAATCGAAATCGCCCAGCTCCAGCGTCTCGCTGATCGCCTCGATGGTCGATTTTGCCTCGCCGTGGAGGCCCTCCACGAAACCCTCCAACGCGAGAAGAAAATCGTCGTCATCGGCGTAGGGAAATCGGAAAGCATTGGCAAAAAACTAGTCGCCACCCTGAACAGCACCGGAGCCACAGCCGTCGCGCTCAGCTGTCAAAACGCCCTGCACGGCGACCTCGGACTCCTTTCCAACGGTGACGTCATCATCGCTCTGAGCTACTCGGGCGAGACCACCGAGATGATGACCCTTCTTCCCCACGTCAAAAAGCGGGCCTCGAAAGTCATCGCCATCACCGGCAATCCCTCTTCCACTCTTGCGAAGCACAGCGACATCGTCCTCGACACCAGTGTTGACGAGGAAGCCTGCCCCCTTCGCCTCGCCCCGACCTCCAGCTCCACCAACATGCTCGCCCTCGGTGATGCCCTCGCGATGGTTCTGTTGGAAAAGCGCGGCTTCCGGGCCGAGGACTTCGCCGAACTCCACCCCGGCGGCAGTCTTGGCAAATACCTCCTCACCCGCGTCACCGAAATTATGCGGCATGACGACGATCTCGCCAAAGTCACTCCCGAGACCCCAGTGCAGGATGCCATCCTTACCATGCTGAAGTGCCGGGCCGGCGCTGCCGTCGTGGTCAATTCCCAAGGCGGACTTGCAGGTATTTTCACCCACGGCGACTTCGTCCGGGGATACCAAAACGATCACCAGATTGGAGATACCCCGGTCAAAAATCACATGACCAGCACGCCCATCACCATCCACGAAAACGATCTCGCCGTCGAAGTCGTCAAAATCCTCCGCGAAAGCAGGATCGATGACCTCATCGTCGTCAACGACCGCGGCGAGCCAGTCGGGCTGGTGGACGTCCAGGACCTCTCCCGCTTCGGAGTCTCATAGGAATGTGTTGGGCTGATCTCCCATGCCCCGCCCCAGTGACCGAATTGCCACCGTCTCATCCTTCTCTCATTCAGGATCTGCCATTGACTGAACCGTCAGCCCAAGAATAGGCTGATTCGGATTCATGAAACTCAGATCAAATCAGCGCCTTCATAAACCGCTCTTCTATGCCCGGGGATTCCTGGAGCACCATGTGATTCCAGACTGCCTGTTCCGCGAACGCCTCGGGAAAAAACTGGAAGCCCTCAATCCGGAGAACCAAGCCCGGATTCTGGATCGTGTCCGATACTACAATAAGTTCGACTCCCTCGCCCCCATCCCCGAGTCCGCAGTCCGACTCTCCCAACTCAAGCCCACATCCAAGACCGCCTATTACTACGACTTGCGGCAGGTCCTGCGATACTTCCCGAGGACCCTGAAGGTCGCCACCCGCTTTGGCGACGTCCGGGACGTCTCGGACTTCCCTCGCATCGTCAAAACCCGCCCCATTCAGGGCTCCAACGAAAACAGCATCCTTTTGAAGCTGAACAGTGTCCGACACTTCCGCCCCTGCACCGACAATGCCCCCTACGCCCATAAAATCGATGGCATCGTCTGGCGGGGAAAGGTCAATAAGGATCACCGCCAAACCATTTTCCAACAACATTTCGGCAATCCCCTCTGCAACCTCGGCAAAACCAACGACCTCAACGAAGGCGAGAATCCCGCATGGAAAACTCCCTGGATGAGTATCGAAGAACAACTTCGCTACAAATTCATCCTCTCCATCGAAGGCAACGAAGTCGCCACCAATCTCAAATGGATCGCCCAGTCAAACTCCCTCTGCTTCATGACGAAGCCCAAGTTCGAATCGTGGTTCATGGAAGGACGACTGGAGGCTTCAAAACACTACGTTGAGCTCCGGGATGACTACTCCGATCTCCCGGAGAAGATGGACTACTACCTGGCCCATCCGGACGAGGCCCGGGAGATCATTGCCAACCTCAATGCCTACTACGCTCAATTCACCAACTCCGATGAGGAACTCCTGATTTCCCTCCTTGTTGTTGAAAAATACCTAGTCTCAACCGGTCAAAGGGAAGCCCAGCCACGGCACTCTATTTTACCGAAAGATCAACCCTGACCAACTCTTTGTCGTTGCGCATGAAGATACTCCGGTCCGCGAACGCAGGAGCGCTCCACACCACAGGTCGACCAAAGGCTTCGTTCGTGGGCTCAAGAATATGCTGACGTCCCAACTCTTGATAACCCTCTTTCGAAAGCTTCGCTAAAATCAAATCACCGGCTTCGTTCACAATCCAGAACTGTCCGTTTCCCTCATGGTGCGTGAGATCAACCCCCTTTTCCCCGCCCTCCGGTCCGGCCCGACGGCTGGCTCAGGGGCCACCCGTCAGAAGCAAATTCCTAGCAGCTAACCAAAGGCCAACAAGCCAGTAGTGGCAACGGCGGACAAAGCCCGTAGTTCGCTTCGCTCTAGACTTCCTTTCTACGCCGTGCCACACTTCAAACGTTCTGCCGAGAAAATCGCCGCACTTGAGCGCTATCTACAGTCTATGAACGCATTTCGTAACATTGAATTACTCGTTTTCGCGTTTTGTATTCCTCAAGCAGGAGCTCAGGACACCTTAAAAGTCATTGAGCAACTTGCGGAAGCTGACCCGAAACCGTTTGTCATTGTGGAAGGGAGCGGAAAAGCATCGAAGAGCAGGGCGCAGGGAGTCGTTGTATCGACGAAGGGGCATGTGCTATCCGTCGGCCACATCGCATGGATCAACGCTGACAAAGCATTCACAGACGATTTCCGGATCAGCTTTAGGGGCACTGGCAGAGGGTTGCCGAGCGATCCAGCCCATATTCACAAAACAGTATTTTCCGATCGTGAGGATGCCACGTATTTTGAGCACTATTTCCCTGCAAGGCTTCAGAAACAGGGTGGTTCGAGATTTATCGCAGCAAGCGACTTGGCAATCTTCCGAATCGGCGTTGATGAGGGCAGCTTTCCGAAGGTGGAATTCTTTTCCAAGACAAAGCCAGCCCTGACGGCCGGAGACAATCTGCATCTTTGCCACTTCACTTTTCCTCACAAACCAGGTGACCCCTTCTTCCTCATGAATCCGGTGGAGGTCGTAGGGGTAGCGCAAACATCGAGTGGAATCCAATATCTTGCGAAGGGGTATTATCGGGTCGGTTCGAGTGGCGGCGCAATTCTAAAAGATGGACGACTGATTGGAATTCAAAGTTCCGCCTACACAGTCAACGCCAAAGATGTCGGCGAGATTCCGTTGGGATTGATTTCTTTCGAACTGGTATGGAGTGATCTGATTGCCGATGTATTGGAGCCCCCGGCAGACGGTGCCAACGACAAGGCAGAACAAGGCGGCGCTGAACAACCCGCTATCCGTTCCGAGTCGGAGCCGGAGGGCAGTGACAAACATCAACCTGAATCGGAGGGGCGCTCCCGGTAGCGGGTGCCAGGCCTTCGACGTTCTGGAGAAGAAATGAAAATCCACCGCATACAACTGTCCTCATCGAATTCTTACCTACTCGAGGGAAATAAGGACTATCTGATCGACTGCGGAAGCAAAGGTGATTTGCCGCGTCTAAGGTCTTGGTTTTCGAAACATAATAAAGAGAGAGGCGACATAGCATGGGTTATCCTTACGCACGGGCATTCTGATCAACCCCCTTTTCCCCGCCCTCCGGTCCGGCCCGACGGCTGGCTCAGGGGCCACCCGTCAGAAGCAAATTCCTAGCAGCAATAGCGGCTCAGAATGCCGCTCGTGCAGGCATCCGGTTCGCTTGGCAGGACGCCTATGGAAGTGCGCCGGCGATCAGCGGCCTGCTTCACTTTCTGCAGAGGCATTCAATTTAGCCTCTTCCGCCGAATCAGTGGGTGGATGAGGAGTGAAAGCTTCAATTTGGCAGCCTTCCGATCAC
>JAQCFL010000088.1 GCA_027619375.1 Verrucomicrobiota bacterium
GTCGGAACATCGCCCGATCAACCAGCACCAATCCATTCTAACGTTTTAACGGAAAAAAATCCGCTTCCTGTAGGAACCCTCCACGCGGGCCGCGACATCACGATAGCCGTAGTCGACCTCGTAGATCTGCTTGAAGGCATCCAGCGCGGCGTCCTTCTTGCCCTGCTTGTCGTGGATGATGCCCAGTTCGTAGAGAATCTCCTTCTTTGTGGCGTCCATCGCCATGAGTTCCGTATTCGCGTCACTCAACTGCTTCACGGCGAGGTCGTGCATGCCCTTCGCGTCAAAGGTCCGCCCCAACAACAACAGGACCTTGGTCCGGATGTGCGGGTTGCGGGTGGCCTGCTGCAAATGCGGAATGGCCCCACTGAAATCTCCGGCGTGGTAAAGGGCCTGCCCCAGGTCGAAACGCAACTGCGGATCGGTCGGGTTCTGCTCCACCCGCCTGCGGCGCTCATCAACCTGTTCGGCGATTCGTGCGGCACGGACCTCGTCGAGCTTTTGCCGGGCATCCTGGTCATCGGGATTCTCCTCCACGCTGGCTTCGAGTCCCTTGAGCTGATGATCGGCGGCCTTGTCCTTCATGAAGGCCGCCTTGCTCTTCAGAGCCACGTCGCCCGAACTGATCTGGTGCGCCCAGTCGTAAAAGGTGTGGGCGTTCCTCCAGTCCTCCATCTTCTCGTAGGTCGCGGCGAGGTCCTTCACCACGGCCACATTGTTGGGGTCCTGCTCATAGACCTCCACCAAGGCGGCGGCCTTTTCCTCAAGCTGATCCTTGGTCAGCGCGGCCCGGGCCGCTTTCTCGACCGCCAGCGTTTCCGCCTCGTCCTTCTTGCCCAAAACATACTCACCCTTCGCGTTGCGCTGCTTCTGCATGGAGGCCCGCGCCGTGGCGTCCTTCTCGCCCTTCACGGCAGCGGTGTCGGTGACATCCTGCTTGCAAATGTCGCGGTACACCCCCGCCGCCCGTTCGGGCAGCTCGCGGCTCAGGTAGAACTCCGCCAGCTTGTGCAGCAGCTTCGTGTTCTCCGGCGCCCCGCTGCGGATCGTCTCCAAGGCAAATGCCGCAGTCTCCAAAAAGTTCAGCTTCAGGGCCGTCTCAAACAACAGCTCGTTCGCCCCCGAATTATAGGGATCCTTCTCCAACTCCTTCTCGATCGCATCCAGCGCCCCCAGGGGATCCTTCTTCGCGACCGAGGCCAGCTTCATGGTGCCGAGTCCACCCCCCCCAAAGAGTGACTTCTTCTTCTTGCCCCCCACCAGGGCAACCTCACTCGATCGGAGCATCTTGCGACCATCCACATAGCCCGGAGCCTCCCGCAGGACGTTCTGCATCAGGCTGATCGTGTACTTGTAGTTCTTCATCTCCACCGCGCCCAAGGCCTTGTTGACCAGTTCACGGAGGTTTCTTGGAAGATCTTCTTCCTTGGTTTCGATCGGATGCTCTTCGGTGGTCGGTTGCTCTGCCATACGTGGGGTAATGCTGTGGGCACCATTCAAGCCCCTTCCGCGTGGCAAGGCAAGCACCCCGTTTGAAATCAAAACTAGCACAGGACTGACGCCTCTGCCAGTCACCGACTGCACGCAAAACGACCGGCCCACTGCGGGACCGGTCGTTAAATTGGCCTAAAAATTAGCGCCTCCGCTTGTTCTGGAGGGAAGTCCGGGCCCGCTCCCGCGCCAGCTGGCTCGGGGAGGTCACCACGCTCGGCCGGGCCTGCGGGGGGGCCTGCTCGATCGGCGCGGACACCGGCTCCTGATAGGTGTCGCTGGCCTTGTCGTAGAGCGGGGCAACCACCTCCCCCCGGGGAGGAAGAACCCCGGCTCCGCCCATCGAGGCCCGCGCATCGGGCGAAACCTCGCTGCCGGCATCATACTCCCGCTGATAGTCGTCCAACTGGGATTCGGTGGTGATGATCGACGGGTGGATCATCATGACCAACTCCTGGCGCTCGATCGCATCCGTGGTCCGGCCGAACAAGCGTCCAATCCCCGGAATGGTGCTCAGAATGGGAATGCCGGTTTTGGATTTGCGGTTGGTTTCCGTGATCAAGCCGCCCAGGATGATCGTCGAACGGTTCGGCACGGTGACCGTGGTGGTCAGCTCGTCCGTGATGATGTCCGGCACGATCAATTCGCCAACGTTCCGGTCCTCTCCGACATCATCCCGCACCAGCGAAATCTGCAGCGTAACGGTGTTCTCATCGTTCACCAGGGGCAGTACCACCAGCTCCAGCACCACATCACGAAACTCCACGTTGGTGGACTGACCTCCGCTGACGTTGTTTCCGGTGAAGGTGCTCGTGGGCACCGCGATCCGCGCACCCGAGGAAATCCGCGCCTCGTGGTTGTTGGTCGTGAAGACCGTCGGTCGGGAAATGGCCACGAAGTTGGAGTTGCTCTCCACCGCATTGACGAAGACCCCGAACTCTTGACCCACCATCCCGTAAAGCGACAGACCGTTGCCCGCGCTGCCCGCCGCTCCGATGGTGGTGGCCAGGTCGGTCAGGGTGCCGGGATCAATCACCGAAGGAACTCCATTGCGATTCGCTCCCGCCAGACTGAAATCTCCGGTCACGTTCTCCAGAATGTGCACCAGATCGACCCCGAAGGAGCCGCCCTTCGTCACGTCATAACGCCCGAACACCGCCGTGATGGCCACCTGCTCGGAGGCCTGGTCAAGCTCCCGGATGAGGTTCTCCACGATCTCCACGTGATGGGGAGGTCCCTGCACGATGATGCTGTTGGAAATTTTGTCCGCCACCAGAAGGGTCTTTCCGACCAGCATCGACTCGGGTGCGGTCTCCACACTCTGCTGCGACAGTTCGGCTCGGGATCCCCCTCCCCCGGTGCCCCCCCCGACACCGCCGACACCATTGGTGTTGTTCGAGGTGTTGCGGCTGCTGGTGCCCGTGGAGCGGCTGGCCGTGGACCGTGAGGCCCCGCCGACGCCACCCCCGCTGCTGGATGTCCCCGACTCCAAGGTCCGCTCCAGCGCGTCCGCCGCCACGGGCATGAATTCCGCCACCGGTAGATAGCGTAGCTTGTGACGCAGGAAGTTCCGCTTCGAACTCGGCGCATCGAAGTCCTCGATCAGCCCGGCCACGAAGACGAGGTCCACCGGCCGCCCCATCAGGAAGAGGCGATTGGTCCGGGTGTCCGGAAGAATGTTGATGGGGGTGTCTTCCCCCGCCGCACTTGCCCCGGGGGTGTCGGGAGCCACCAATCCGGGAATCTGAGCCGCGCCGGTGGGCTGCGTCCGCTGCACTCCGGCCGACTGCTGCTGGCGGTTGTTGTTGAAAATCTCGTTCAACCGCTCCGCCAACTCCTCCACATCGGCGTAGGTCACTTCCACAAATTTGGTGCCCACCTGCGAGGAGGGCACATCGATCTGCTTTTTCAGCGCGATCAGCGACCGGATCAACGCGGTGTTGGCGTTGATGACCACAGAGGCCGCATTGGGCACCGCCGCGACCTTCCCGCCCGGACCGTAGCTGCCCACCACCTGCTGGAAGGCTCGCAGCGCCTCGTCCGGCTTCAAAAACTGCAGCTGCATCACATAGGTCAGGAAGACATCGCCCTCCGGCAACTCGTCCCCCGTCCCCAGGACCTTCGGACCGGCTTCCGGCCCCGTGGTCATCACCAACTTGACCTCGTTCTCGCCACTCGCGATCAGCATGAAGCCTTCCAAGAGCAGTTGTTTCTCCAGAATGGAGGCCAGTTCAGCATTCGTCAGGGGACCGGGCTGCGTGATTTTCAACTCCGCCTGCGCGGCGGTCGACTGCACGATGACCCTGATGCCGGTGTGCTTGTTGTAGAGGTTGGCCGCCTCCTGTCCGGTCAAGTTTTGGTAGTCGAAGACCTGACCGATCGGAATGGCGATCACATCGGGGTCCACGGCAAGGCCGACACCGCGGTTCGCGGCGACCGGCGGAGGATCTTTGGGATCGGGATTCACGGCTTCCGCTGGCGGCACAAGACCCGGAATAACGGCTTCCTGACCCAGGACGGGTAGGAGGAGGAGCAAACTGAAAACAAATAACTTCATGAGATCGATGGAGGGAGAGAATTATTTGGTGGGTGGAGTGGGAACACGGCGGACGCGGGGCGCACTGCCGCTTGAGGACCGACCTGATGGTCGACCGCCGGAGAGACCGGGAATCTGCGGAGACGCAGGGCTGGCCGCAGGCGCAGCCGGGTTCGGTGGACGTCCCCCCGCCGGGGTCGCGGCGGGCTGTGCGGCGGCCGCCCCGGGCTTCAGGGCGAGAAACTTCTCTTCGTAACCCACCCAACTGGCCTTCCCGTTTGCGGTGGCGACCTCCACGGTGGTGTTCTTGCTGGAGACAGGATCCTGCCGGACACTCTTCACAGTAAAGCCTTCCGAATTGGCCATGCCGGGCAGAAGGTGCACCCGCTTGTCCCGCTTCGTCTTGTTGATGAGGATCACCGAGTAGCCCCCATTCACCGGAGAGACCCCCGCCAAGGTGTAGTCATCGAGTTCACTGACCGTAGGCGGGGGATCAACCACCGGCGGCGGATCGCAAATCGGAGAGTTCGTCCAGAGCGTTGCGTAGCGGCCCACCGGCTGCTTGCGGGGCACATCGTCACCGAAGGCGCAGACCGAAAGAGCGGTGCAAGCCAGCCCCGTCAGGGCGGAAATTTTGAACGTGAAATTTAACATGGTTTCTTTGTTGTTAAGTAGTTGGCCCCCCATTGACGGCCCCTTCGGGCACAAACCACTGCTCGACCACGATCTGGCAGTCGATGCGGGTATCGTCACCCTTCTGAGGATTCACCCGCATGAAGGTCACTGCGCGAAATTCATTCGGGGAATGTAGGCGGTCCAGCCAGCGGTAGAGGCCCGACTCCATGCCGTTCACCTCGATCTCCATCCGCGCCCGATGATAAAACAGCCCCGAATCCTCCAGCGACGGCTGCAGCTTCTGCCGCTTGATGTCCAGGCTGTTCCGCTGGGCCTCCCGCTCCACCAGTTGCTGGAGCTTGGTCTGGGTCTCCTGAACGGTGGCGGCCTCCTTGGGTTCGTAGCGCGCCAGCCAATTGACCTCATCCTCAAAGAGGTCCTGATTCTCCAGAACGTCTCGCCGCTCCATGAGCTTCGCCTCCGCCGCACTCAACCGCGACTCCGCCGCCTGGAGCCTGGGCTGGTAGAACATTTTGAACGCCATGGCGTTGGCAATGAAGAATACCGCAACGAGCAGGATGTAGAGGAGTTTTTTCTCGCGATTGCTCATGTGTCAGTTGGTCGCGCCTCCCTTGTAGTCGGCTGTGTAGGAAAAGCCCCAAGCGCCGGTATTTGTCTCTCCCGCCGCCGGAGTAGTCCAGTCGTAGGAGGCCAAATCGTTGCTCCGCTTCAAATTCAGGTTGAATTGGTTCACCTGCTCCAAAGCGCCGGCCTCCCCCTGCAGGTTGATACTGCGCACCAGCTTCGCCTGTCCATCCTTCATGTCCAGTTGGTTATAAAACTCGGCCCGCTTGAACCGCACCCCCCCTTCCGGAATGGCCTGCGCACAGCGATAGAGCAATTCCACCGGCCAATGATCCGTTCCGGTGATGGGGTCCAGTTCGTTCCACTTCTGGGAGTGCTCCAGCAGCCCCCCCGCCCCGGCCTCCAAATCCGTCGCCTCAATCTCGCGGATCCGGGCCTGCTTGTTCTTGTCCATCAGCTTCCAGCCAAACCATCCCGCCAGGCCCACATAGGCCACCACGAGCACCGCAACGACCGCCGTCACCTGCTGCTGCTTGCGCTTCGCCACCCGCTCGGCCCGCGTATCGGCGGGGAGCAAGCCGCTCGGACGACTGGGATACTCCGGCGCGGGCTTCGCCGCGATCGCCGCAGTTCCCCCAAAGCACCGACCCAGCTCATCCAGCTGCTCCTTGCTCGGTCCGATTTCCTCCTCCGTCAGCCAGACGAAGCAATGCTTCGGGCGACTCTCGAGGAGGCCCTGAATCTGCAACTGGGTCAAGGACATGGCGATCTCCCGCCCCGCTGCCTCCCCAAGGATCGGCGCGGCCAGCGCCTGAAAATAAAGCGGCTTGCCCTCCAACCCCACTCCAAACACCCAGCGCCCCAACTCCCGCCACACCACCACCCCGTCGGTCGGCATCGGAAAACATCGGGCCGACACATCAAACGACTTCGGCGACTTGCGCGGCAAGGTCCCCTCCGGCGGCTGGCTCAACACCACCGGCAGCAGAATGCATTCATCCTTCCGCACCGCCACCTCGAAAAAATCACTGAGATTCCCCATCTCGATCTGCGGGCGCATCCCCATCCGCTCCACGTGCATCTCCGCCATGTCGCGAAATAGTCCGGCCTCCGTGGCGGGACTCTTCAACGGCAGCGCCGATACCTCCCGCACCGGAAAGGCCATGTGCAGATCCCGCGAGGGCAAACCTTCCACATCCAGAGCACGCAACTCCGAGGTCCGCACCTTCAGGGTCGCCGCCTCACCGCCGCCAGCTTCCCATATATCCCAGCCCTGCGGACCAGGGATCAGCAGGACGGCAGTACTCTTCTTGTTCTTCTTTGCGCTCATGGCACTGTTTCCTCCGAACGTTCCAGGATGGCCGGTCGGCCGGTTCGATTACGGAGGATCAAAGTAATCCGGCGACGGGTGTCTCCGGACCATCCCGTGCTCTCCAACCTGCTGGTCGGATCGTTCACGGTGAGGCGGGGTTCCACCACGGCACGCTGAATGTCCGGGAGCCCTAGCAAATCGAGGGCCTCAGCGGAACTATTAAAGGGCTGATCGTCCTCCGTATCCCGGATGCCGTCCGGCCCGAAGACCCGGTCCTGGATCGCGGTGGCCTCGGTGACCGTGATTTCCGCGGCAATGGCGATCAATTCCGGATCCGCCTCATTGATATCCAGCCCCCCGGCGGTCCAAATCGTGAACCAATTCTGCCAATTCGGGTTCAAGGCCTCCACCCGGTCCCAGCCCCGCACCAGGCGCATCTCGTCCAACGAAAAAAACGGCCGGTTATAGGGCCGGTTCAGATAGCCCAAGTCCTCATAGTAGGCCGTCTCCGCCCCGGTGAGCTCCTCAAAATCGTCCGCATCGATCCAATCGACCAGGGCATCCACGATGTCCTGCGTCTCATCAAACTCCATCCCCCAGCTCGCAATCATCTCCCGGATCAGGGCCTTGTCGGGCGGCGCCCCGTCCCCGCGATCAAGGAGCAGCATGTTGATGTTGAACTTCGCCCCCTCCGAGCGGATCCGCGCCTCGTAGCCTTCCGTTCCTCCCTCAAACGATTGCCTCAGCAGGGGATCGTCCCGCTTGACCGACGGATTGGCCGCAATGGCCATTCCCATCTCCGCCAAATGCCGCGCCCGATTCCCCTGCACCTTCGCGGTGGTGATGTCCACCTCGTAGTAAAGCAGCTGAATCGCCGTGAACACCGCGAGGCTCAGGATCGACATGATCCAGAACACCGCCACGAGGGCGCTGCCTTTCTTAAGACCAATGCTGGAGCGTCGAGCGGTCATTATCGGGTGCCTCCGGGGAGTTGAACCCCGGGAGGGCCTCCAGTGGAAGGAGTTCGTGGCTGGCCCCGTCCGGGGGTGACTGGCGGCACGGTGGGTGTGGCATCACCGCCCTCCGGCGGCACTTCCTCTCCACCCCGTTGCCCGCCGCCCGGCAGGCGGTTGTTGCTGTTGATGATCGTCTCCGGGTTCACTTTCGGAGGGATCCAGAAATAGTGCACCACCTCTTCCCCGTCGCGATGGAAGACCGCGTTCAACTCCAGTTGCAGCGGCATCCGCCCCCGGATGTCCCACTCGTAGTCCCACTCCATCGTCCGTCCGTCCAAGACCCGCCATTCAAACCGCCACACGTTGCGCAGCAGCACGATCTCCGCCACCGGATCCGCCTGCAAGGCGGGACTGTCCGCGGTCTCGTCGAGGATCTCTTCGTCGAAATACCGCAGGACAATGTCCAGCGTCCCATCGGCCCGCAGCACCGTCGCCAGCTGAATGGCCTCCGGCGAAAGAGTCTGACCTGCCCAGGAAAATGAAATCGGCACATTCTGGAAGGTGATCTCACTCAAAAAGTGCGAGCCATGATCCTTGGCCTTCAGGTCCAGCACCGCATTGCCCGGCAGATCCTCGAAGTTCTTCTCCAGGAAGGTGAGGAAGGTCTCCTGAGAAATCTGCGCCCTCCCCTCGTCCGCGATGGTCTCGGAAATCGACAAGGCTCCCGCCGCGAGGGCGAAGACCCCCGACAACACCAGCACCGCCACGCCCAGCGCCAGCACCACCTCCAGAAGGAGGTAGCCACCCCGGGCCCGCAGCCGCCGACTATTGTTGGTAAAGCCGCGCATATCGCCAGGTCTCCACGAACATCTCGTTCCATTCGTTGTTCTCATACCACGAGGCCTGCACCTCGATCCGAAACATCTGCTGCAGCAACTGCCCGTCCTGATTTTCCACCTCCTCCAACGGCTCGACGATGGTCTTGATGTCGGCCTTGAACTCGTCGAGCGATTTCACCGTCTCGCCCTCTTCCAACACCGGCACACTCATCGCAGCCCGCAACTCACTGTCCAAAATCCGCGCCAAGCGCCCCTCCCGCCGCGCATCGTGGGCCAGCCTTCCGATTTGGGTCAGCGCCGTGATGAGGGCCACCCCCACGATCGCAAACAGCGAAAGGGCCAGGATGGACTCCATCAGCATAAACCCTCCACGGCGACTGGATCGGGAGGACTTCATCGAATTTCCATCTCCTCCTGCTCGATGCGCGCCGTCAACGGATGCATGTGCATGACGACCCAGCTCTCGCCCAGGTCAAGGCGAAATGCAACGGGCTCACACAGTCCCGAACTCTGAAAACTCCAGGTGACGACCACTTTCTCTCCGGGATAGGTCCAGGCGTCCTCCTTCGCACCCCAACGTCGCAGCCCAACCAGCACATTGGTCGGAAAGGTGTCGTAAATAACCTCACGGTTCGCGTTCTCCTCCTCCTCGTCGTCCCAGGCCAGATCAGGCTGGTAGGCTTCCGCATCAAGAGAGCGCGCCGAGGCCCTTACATCCGCTCCGGCCAAGACCACTTGCCCTTCCTCAATGCGCACCCAGAACGGCTTCTGGTGGAGGATCGACATGGCATGTCCGCGGGAGGACATCGCTTCGATCCGGGACACCGCCTCACGAAGTTCACGCTCGTCGCTTCCTGCCGCATACTTCACCATCCCGAGACCCATCAGGATCACGATCAGGGACATCGCGATCACGACCTCCAGCAAGGTCATGCCCGAGCCCCGACTGGCGAACGCGGCCTTATTTCCGATCCTGACTGCTGATGTCATCATCGGTTCCCTCCTCCATATCCTCCCCCTTGGAGACGATCTCGTAGGTGGAGGTGTCCTTCTTCCCCGGATAGTAGTAGATGTAGTCCTCGTTCCAGGGATCCTTGGGCAGTTCCTTGAACTGCTGCTTCCATCGACGTGGCTCGGGAGCGGAGGTCGGCTTCTGCACCAAGGCCTGCAAGCCCTGATTCTGCGAGGGATACATCCCCGAAACCATCCGGTAGGTCTCCAGCTTGGCAGAGAACTCATTCATCTTGGCACTGGCCGCCTGATCCCGGGCCGCCCCGGTGATCCCCCCGGAGAAACTGATCGCTGCTCCAAGAATCAAGGCAATGATCCCCAACACGATCACCATCTCCAAAAGGCTGAAGCCTCTTGCCGTCCGCACCTTGGGTGCCTGCTCTAAATTGTTCACTTTCATTAACATCGCTGGAATTTCTTGGGCAACTTACAGCGATTGAAACGCAAGACGAACGAAAAGTTGTCAGTGAATTCGGTGCGATTTTGGTCAATCCGATGGAATTCCGGGCGATCCGAGCCAATTTCCCCCTCCCCCGTCCGAATTCCCCCCGCAGACCGGCCGGTTTTCTGCCGTCGGGATCGAAAAAGTGCCTTCCAACCCCGAAAATCGTTGGCGGTAGCGGCCCTTCCCGGTCCATAAGCCCCCCGTCATATGAACAAGGTCCTCATCATCGGCGCCGGAGGCGTCGGCAGCGTCGTCGCCCACAAATGTGCCATGGTCCCCGAAGTCTTCGGTTCCATCACCCTCGCCTCCCGCACCGTCTCGAAATGCGACGCCATCGCCGACTCCATCAAGACCCGCTTCGGCCGGAAGATCAACACCGCCCAGGTTGATGCCGACGACGTTGCCCAGACCGTCGCCTTGCTCAAGGAACTGCAACCCACCCTTCTCATCAACGTCGCCCTCCCCTATCAGGACCTCCCCCTCATGGACGCCTGCCTCGAAGCCGGCGTACACTACCTCGACACCGCCAACTACGAACCCAAGGAGGAGGCCAAGTTTGAATACAAGTGGCAGTGGGACTACCAGGAGCGCTTCGAGAAGGCCGGCCTCTGCGCCCTCCTCGGTTCCGGATTCGATCCCGGCGTCACCAACGTTTTCACCGCCTGGGCCGCCAAGCATCACTTCGACGAAATTCACACCCTCGACATCATCGACGTCAATGGCGGCGACCACGGCAAGGCCTTCGCCACCAACTTCAACCCGGAAATCAACATCCGCGAAGTCACCGCCCCCTGCCGACATTGGGAGGACGATCGCTTCGTCGAAACTCCCGCCATGTCCGAACACCGCGCCTTCACCTGCCCGGAAGGCGTCGGCGACTACGAGATCTACCGCATGTACCACGAGGAGATGGAGTCCCTCGTCAAACACCTCCCCAGCATCAGAACGGCCCGCTTCTGGATGTCCTTCTCCCCCAACTACCTCAAACACCTCGAAGTACTTCAGAACGTCGGCATGACCCGCATCGACGAGGTGGACTACAACGGCACCAAGATCGTCCCCCTCCAGTTCCTCAAGGCCGTCCTCCCCGATCCCGGCGACCTCGGCAAGACCACCAAGGGCCGCACCTGCATCGGCTGTATCATCCAGGGCACCAAGGACGGGCAGGAGAAGGCCCTCTACATTTACAACATCTGCGACCACGAGGAATGCTTCGCCGAGGTCGGCTCCCAGGCCATCTCCTACACCACCGGCGTCCCCGCCATGATCGGGGCCAAGATGCTCCTTGAACAGAAGTGGCTCCGCCCCGGCGTCTGGAACATGGAGCAGAACGATCCCGATCCCTTTATGGAGGACCTCAACCTCCACGGCCTCCCGTGGAAGATCATCGAACTCACCCCCGCCCAAGCCACCACTTTCCAGGTAGCCTGTTCGTAGCATTCATCCCGGAGGGATTGCAGCCAGTAGCCGGGGGTTGAGGAGTGGAGCGACGATACCCCCGGTGCGCTGCCTCCTGTGCTCCCGACCCTGGCAGGGGTCGCAGCCGCCGCGACAGGTTCATGGCCTAACGCCCGCTGCTGGCACCCCTCCCCGGGGTGCTCTCTCCCGGATCACTGCGGTTCCCGGGGTGTTCGTCTCCCGCCTCCGCGGGTTCCTCGACCCCGCGCTACTCGCTTCAATCCCTCCGGGATGATCAGTCGCACTCGCCGCTTTTTTCAGAATGACAAAGGTCAGTTGATAATGAAGTGGGCCCACCTGGATTCGAACCAGGGACCAAGGGATTATGAGTCCCCTGCTCTAACCGCTGAGCTATAGGCCCGTCAGACGGAGGAGGTATCCGGCAAGGTCGCCGATTTTGCAATCCTAGAGAATTCGATCGAAAGAACGGATGCTTAACCCGGGAATCGGGCTGG
>JAQCFL010000089.1 GCA_027619375.1 Verrucomicrobiota bacterium
GCCCACCCCACCCTCAACGGATCCCTCACCGGCACCGGCATCACCTTCCCGGCCGACCTCCCCACCTTCGACACCAAACTCCTCCTCAGCACCACCGACGGCATCCTCCTCCTCGATGGAACCATCAACGAAACACAGGGACGCGTGGTCACCATCGCCGGAAAACTCCCCCTCACCTCCGAACAGTGGATCCGAAATCCGGAGTCCCTCCGCGCCGTCCCCCTCGACCTCACCGCCAGCATCAATCAATTTGCCCTCCCCCGCCTCCAGGCTCTCGTTCCGATCCTCGCCAAGGCCGAAGGCACATTCACCACCGAATTCCACCTCACCGGCACCCCCGCCGAACCCAACATCAACGGCACCGCCAACATCGACCTCAAGCGCTTCCCTCTCGCCAACACGCCCTACCGCAACGTCCGCGATGCCAACATCCGCCTCCGCCTCGAGGGCAAACGCATCATCGTCGAACCATCCTCCGCACTGGTCTCCGGTGGCAAGTTCACGCTCGGCGGCGAGGTCGGCATCGACGGGAAGGAACCCCTCCTCGACCTCACCCTCACCGCCGACCACGCCCTCCTCTGGCGCAACGAAAGCTTCGTCCTCCGCACCAACAGCAACCTCGGCCTCACCGGCCCCTGGAAAACGGCACGCCTCAGCGGCTCCCTCTCCCTCGTCGAAAGCCTCTACTACAAGGACATCGAGATCATCCCCATCAGCGTCCCCACCACTTCCGCGCCAAAACCCAAACTTCCCACCATCGACCAGGCCAAAGTCTCCAAGGCCTACGACATCCCCGCCCCCTTCGACGCCTGGACCCTCGACCTCACCCTCAAGACCGCCGACCCCATCCTCATCCGCGGCAACGTCGCCACCGGCGAAATCACCGCCAACGTCCGCATCGACGGCACCCTCGCCGTCCCCCGACCCAGCGGAAGCTTCCTCATCAAGAAGGCCGTCGCCGACCTCCCCTTCAGCAAGCTCACCGTCAAAAACGCCTCCGTCATCCTCCAACCCGACGCCCCCCTCGATCCCATCCTCGACATCCGCGGCACCTCCACCGTCAACTCCCAACGCGTCAACCTCTACCTCTACGGCCCCCTCTCCAATCCCAAATACACCCTCTCCTCCGACCGCGGCCTTCCCGAAAACGAGATCCTCACCCTCCTCGCCACCGGCACCACCACCTCCGACCTCGAGGACCCCGAGGTCGCCAAGTCCAAGGCCTTCCAGATCTTCATCGACGACCTCCGCCGCCGCGCCAACAAACCCGGAGGGAACAGGACCTTCCGTTCCATCATGAACGAACTCGATCAGGTCGATCTCAAGGTCGGCGAAAACGACCCCTTCAGCGGCCGCAAATTCAACTCCGCCACCCTCCAGATCGCCGACCAATGGTACCTCTCCGCCTCCGTCGACGGCCTCGGCAACACCCGCGGCCTCGTCATCTTCTCCATGCGCTTCCGATGACCCTCCGCTCCCTCACCGCCCTCCTCCTGCTCGCTCTGGCCCTCCCCGCCGGCGCCGCAAAGGTGCGTGTCGAGGGCCTCACATCCTGCAGCGAGGACCAGGCCCTCAACCTCCTCGGGGACCGCCTCACCTACGTCAGCGCCCGCCCCGCCAGTCCCTCCCGCGCCGACGATGCCGCCTTCCTTCTCGAATGCCTCCTCAACCAACAGGGCTTCAGCGAACCGGTCGTCACCTGGTCCCTCCCCGGAGGCGACACCATCGTCCTCCACGTCAACGAAGGCCCCCGCTCCTCCCTCGGCACGGTCACCGTGCAGGGCGTCGATGAAACCACCGCCGCAAACATCGTCGCCCAGTTCGAAACCGCCCACCGCCGACAAAAGGGCCTCTTCGACAACACCACCCCCTACCTCCCCGAAAACAACGCCACCGGCATCACCAACGCCACCGACCTCCTCCGCTCCGAGGGATACTGGCAGGGATCCGTCACCATCGCCTCCTCCCGGCGCGATCCGAACACCGGCACCGTGAACATCACTTTGGAGGCCCACACCGGATCCCTCTACCGCCTCGCCACCCCCCGCCTCGAAACCAGCGGGACCATCGATCCCGACCTCGCCCGACAACTCAACGTCCTCTCCGGCGAACTCGCCAACACCACCAACATCAATCACGCCAGAAACAAGGTCACTTCCCACTATCGAACCCAGGGCTTCCAGTTCGCCGACATCCAGATGACCGCAGAGCATCGCGGCGGCATCACCCAGCTCGTCTTCTACATCAAGTCCGGCGAACGCTTCCGCGTCGGCGAGGTCAAGGTCACCGGCCGGAAGAAAACCAGGGAGGGCCGGATAGAGGAACGCTTCGAGGGCCTCACCGGAGAATACTATGACTCTGGTGTCTTCGATGACCGCATCCGACAACTCTTTGCCACCGGAGCCTTCCAAACCCTCCGCCTCGAAAACACCGTCCAGCCCGGAGGCGTCCTCGATGTCACCCTCCACGTCAAGGAAATCAAACCAGACGGCTACTACGCCTACGCCGGCGTCGGCAGCTTCGAGGGCGGCATCCTCGGGGCCGGCTATTACCACCGCAACCTCTTCGGCGAACTCTGGAATTTCTCCACCGGCGTCGAAATCTCCAGCATCGGCCTCCTCGGCGAGGTCCGCGTCACCGACCCCTGGTTCCTCGGCCATGATCTCCGTTTCACCCCCCGACTCTTCATCCAAACCCGCACCTACGACGGCTACTCCAAGACCGAAGCCGGCCTCGGTGCCGAACTGGAATGGGGTCTCACCGACCACTACACCCTGCTCCTCAGCCAGAGGAACTCCTTCGTCACCCTCGGCTCCGACGGCATTCCCTCCGCCGAACTCGGCCCCTCCCCCTACACCGTCCACACCCTCGGCCTCACCCACAAATACGACCGCCGCAACGACCGCACCCTCCCCACCGATGGCTACTACCTCGAGTTCACCACCGAACTCGGCTTCGCCAGCGGCGACGCCTCCGTCGCCTTCACACGCATCGAGGGCCGCGCCAGCTTCTACCAACCCGTCATCGAGGACACCTCCTACCTCGCCGCCGGATTCCGGGGCGGCATGATCATCCCCTCCGTCAAGGAATCCCAACTCCCCATCGACCTCCGCTACTTCAATGGCGGCGCCTCCACTGTCCGCAGTTTCCCCGAACGCCAACTCGGTCCCACCGCCTCCAGCGGCGACCCCAGCGGCGGCGAGGCCTTCTGGGCCGCCAACCTCGAATACATCCACAAGGTCGCCGGCCCCGTCAAAGCCGTCGCCTTCCTCGACGCAGGCGCCCTCAACCCCAGCCACGCCGACTTCGGAGCGGGCGACATCAAGGTCGCCGCCGGCCTCGGCCTCCGCCTCCACCTCCCCATCGGCCCCGTCCGCCTCGAATACGGCCACGCCCTCAACCCCTCCGAGGGCGACCCCAACGGCGCCTTCCACTTCGCCATCGGCACCGCCTTTTAACCCCCCGACTCCCCAGCGAAAAAAAAGGTGTCAGGTAACAGCGAAAAAAAGGTGTAAGGTAAGAATTCTTGCAATCCGGCCTCCTCCGCAATGCCTTCAATCGCTGGACGAGCAATCTCATCCCTCCGAGCCCCATCCGAACGCCACGAGGTACCTGTGGCAGCCAACGTTTGACGCTTTTTATCGGCAGTCAGTCCTCAGGCCTTCCCTCATGGCCCGCCAAGTCCGCCTTCCGTATGCTGGTTGACCCTTAGTGCATCGGACACTGCAAAAGTTCTTCCTGAGGGCCAAAGAATTCAAAATGAATGCGCTCCGCCGGATGACCGAGCTCATTCAACGCGGAATGTACCAAGGACATCATCGGCTTGGGACCACAGAAATAAACTTCCGTGTCGGGCTTCAATAATCCTTCGATCAAGGCCAGGTCAAAGAAACCCGTGCTGTCTGGCTCGTCCCCTTCCGCGGGCTCGCTGTAGCGATAGTGACGGTTGAGGTTCTCATGCTTCTCGACCAGGGCGTCGACCTCCTCCTTGAACGCATGGCTTGCCCCATTGATCGCACCGTGCACGAAATCGACCCGGCACCCCTTCCCGGCATTGGCGTGGAGCATTCCCAGAATCGGAGTCACCCCTACCCCGCCGGACAAGAGAAGCACTGGTGCATCGCCCCTTTCAAAATCAAACACGAAGTCACCGCTCGGTGCCGCGACATCCAGGAGCCCCCCCTCGGTCAACTCCCCGTGAAGGTAATTCGAAGCATGGCCACCCTCCTCGCGTTTCACACTGATCCGGAGAAAGTCGTTGTTTCCGTAGCTCGAAAGCGAGTAGTTTCTCATCGTCGTCGTGCCATCCGCAGCAGGAATGCGAACCGTGAGATACTGTCCCGGAAGGAAAGCGGGCGCCGGATTGCCGTCCTCCGCCTCGAGATAAAAGGAAGCAATGCTCTCACTCTCAACCACCTTCCGCGCGATGCGAAAGGGCTTGAATCCTTCCCAGGGTTTGTCCGCAAAGAGGCCCGCTTCCGCCCCGGTGAGGACCTCCGCAAGAAATCCATAGGCTTGACCCCAGGCTTCCAGAATCTCCGGCGGAGCGGGATCGAGAAGTGCATCAATCGCTCCGAGCAGGTGCTTGCCGACAATGGGATAGTGCTCCGGCTGCACCCCAAGCGAGACGTGTTTATGCGCGATCAACGACACCGCCGAGGCTAGATTCTCCGGGGTATCGATGTTCCGGGCAAAGGCGCACACCGCTCCCGCGAGCGCCCCCTGCTGCGCACCGGATGCCTGATGTGCAGGATTGAAAAATTCCTTCACCTCGGGGTTCTCACGAAACATCCGATGATAAAATTCACAGGTCAGCTTAACAGAGTTCTCGCTGAGAAAGGGAATCGTCGCTTTGACGGTGGCAATGGTCTCGGGTGTCAATTTGGTCATTTCTTTTTAAGAGGTATTTATTTTACGCATTTACGTCAACGCGTAAATGGGTAAAGTTTTTGCACCTTAATGAAAATAAATGCCAACACGGACTTCCTCTACCGCAGTCTGATCTATGTGGCCCTGCATCCGGATCGTCTCGTGACGGCGCGGGAGATCGCCGAAGCCTACGGCCTCTCGATCAACCACATCGCCAAGGTCTGTCAGGACCTCATTCGTCATGGCCTCCTCGAAGGACACCGTGGTCGTGGCGGCGGAGTGCGGCTGGCCAAACCCGCAGACAAGATCCGACTCGGCGACGTCATCCATCTCGGCGAAAGCAAGCCGCTGATCATCGATTGCAACGCCGGAATTGGTGGTCCATGCAAGATCGCCCCCGCCTGTCGGCTCCGGGGTGTCTTCGCCAAGGCACAGCGCGCCTTTTTGGCCGAACTCAATGCCCACACGCTGGCCGACATGGTGGCACAACCCGGAATGGCGAACCAGTTGAGATCCCTCCTGGGCTCCTCTCCTGCCACTGTCTGATCCCGGTCACCACATGCCCGTATTCCACGGGGGGCATCGTCCTCCCCCGCCCCGGCGGAATACGCCCGTCCACGAAACCTTGCTCCTCTCCTCCCCCCCACACATTTCCACAAATCCGCATTCGACCTCCGCTCTTCCTTCCACAATGCTCTCCCCCGTGAAGCCGCCTTCCTTCTCTTCCTCGCCGCCCTCCTCTTCTGCGACTGCCCCTCCGCCTTCCACGACGACATGGAACTTGCCCATCGCCGAGCCCGACGAGCTCATCAAGGCCATGAACGCCTCCTGATCGCCATGCGCTCTCCTCGCTGGAAACGATCCCTCCGCATCATTCTGGGCACCTTCCTGGCGCTCACCCTCTACCTCGTCTATCAGGCGGTCTCCATCCACCGTTTCGGCTTCTCCGACGACGGCCGCTCCGCCGACTGTGCCATTGTCCTCGGCGCCGCCGCCTACCACAACAAACCCTCCCCCGTCTTCACCGAACGGATCAACCAGGGCATCCGTCTCTACAAGGAAGGCCGCGTCGCCCACCTCATCCTCACCGGCGGATTCGGCGAGGGCGCCCCCTTCGCGGAGTCCGAAGTCGCCCTCGACCACTGCCTCGCCCACGGCGTCCCCCGCGAGGCCCTCCTCCTCGAAACCACCTCGCAAACCACCGATCAGAACCTCGTCGAAGCAAAACGCCTCATGGACGAAAACGCCTGGCAGACCGCCCTCGTCGTCAGCGATCCCTGGCACCTCAAACGCGCCGTCGCTGCCGCCAAGGACCTCGGCATCGAGGCCCACCCCTCCGGCACCATCACCACCCGCTACGAATCCCCCAAGGCCCGCGCCGGATTCCTCCTCCGCGAACTCTACTTCTACCACCGCTACCTCTTCCTCGGCCGTTGATCGACCCATTCTTTAATCTTGGCTCCCCTCGAATTCGTGGAAAGACTGGCCCCGCCTCATTTGTATTACACACCCCCGTTCCCACACCCATGACCGCCCGATCCCTCCTCACCACCCTCCTCCTCGCCCTCTCCAGCCTGCTCTCCCACGCCGCCCCACCCGCCGCTGGCGAGCACGTCGTCCTCATCGGCAACGGCCTCGGCGAACGCTTCCTCGACCACCCCTACTTCGAGGCCGAGCTCCAGCTCCGCTTCCCCGACAAACACCTCGTCGTGCGCAACATGTGCCGCCCCGGCGACACCCCCGGCTTCCGTCCCCATCCCTCCCGCAATTCCCAGTGGGCCTTTCCCGGGGCCGAGCAATTCCGCCCCCAGAACAAGGTCCACCAGGGCGCCGGCCACCACCCCACCCCCGATGAATGGCTCACCACTCTGAAAGCCGACACCATCCTCGCCTTCTTCGGCTACAATGAATCGTTCGACGGCCCCGCCGGCCTCGCCGCCTTCAAAGGCGAACTCGACGCCTTCATCACCCACACCGCCGCCCAGAAATACAACGGCAAGGCCGCCCCCCGCCTCATCCTCGTCTCCCCCATCGCCTTCGAAAACCTCTCCGCCCACCGCGACCTCCCCGACGGCACCAAGGAGAACGCCAACCTCGACCTCTACACCGGTGCCATGGAGGAGGTCGCCGCCGCCCGCCAACTCCCCTTCATCAATCTCTTCGAAGGCACCCTCAAGCTCTACTCCGGACTCGAGGAACCATTCACCAGCAACGGATTCCTCCCCAACGACAGCGGCTACAAGTTCCTCGGCAAGGCCATCGCCGACGGCGCCTTCGGTTCCGCTCCCTACCGCGGCAAGGGCGACGGCCAGAAGCTCCTCGACACCATCAAGGACAAGGACTGGTTCTGGTTCAACGACTACCGCATGTTCAACGGTGTCCACGTTGACGGCCGTCGCTTCAAGCCCTTTGGCCCCGCCAACTACCCCGCCGAGACCGCCAAGATGCGCGCCATGACCGAGGCCCGCGACCAGGCTGTCTGGGCCGCCGCGAACGGCAAGACCTTCGACCTCTCCACCGCCGACAACGCCACCCCCACCCTCCCCGAGGTCAAATCCAACTACCATCCCAGTAACAAGAACGGCAGCCCGGAATACATGGACGGCGAGGAGGCCGTCAAGAGCCTCACTGTCCCCGAGGGCTACAAGGTCCAACTCTTCGCCTCCGAACACGAGTTCCCCAACCTCGCCAATCCGGTCCAGATGTCCTTCGACAACAAGGGCCGCCTCTGGGTCGCCTGCATGCCCAGTTACCCCCACTACCGCCCCGGTGACACCCGCCCGAACGACAAGCTCCTCATCTACGAGGACACCAACGGCGACGGCAAGGCCGACAAGGAAACGGTCTTCGCCGACGGCCTCCACCTCCCCATCGGCTTCGAGTTCGCACCGGAAGGCGTTTACGTCACCCAGGAGCCCAGCATCGTCCTGCTCCGCGACACCGACGGCGACGACCACGCCGACAGCAAGGAGGTCGTCATCACCGGATTCGACACCCACGACACCCACCACGCCATCGGGGCCTACTGCGCCGACCCCTCCGGGGCCTTCATGATGGGCGAAGGCGTCTTCCTGCACTCCAATGTCGAAACCCCCTACGGACCAGTCCGCGGCGTGGACGGCGGCTTCTACCGCTTCAGCCCGCAGCGCACCTACCTCGAGCGCACCGCCCAGCTCGCCATCCCCAACCCCTGGGGAATCGCCTTCGACAAGTGGGGCCAGGATTTCTTCCTCCACACCTCCGGCACCAGCATCAACTGGATGCTCCCCGTCGAGGTCCGCCCGACCTATGGCTCCAAGACCCCCTCCACCCCCGACCTCGCCCCCAACGGCAACAAGGTCCGCCCCACCTCCGGCCTCGAGTTCATCTCCTCCCGCCACTTCCCCGACGAGGTCCAGGGCGACATGATCCTCTGCAACGACATCGGCTTCCTCGGCATCAAGCAACACGCCATCGAGGACGGCGGCACCGGATACAAGACCACCTTCCGCCAAGACCTCCTGCAGTCCTCCGACGGAAATTTCCGCCCCGTCGACCTCGAGTTCGCCCCCGACGGCTCCCTCTATGTCGTCGACTGGCACAACGTCCTCATCGGCCACATGCAGCACAACGCCCGCGACCCCTTCCGCGATCACGTCCACGGCCGCATCTACCGCATCACCTACCCCGGGCGCCCCCTCGTCACCCCGGCCAAGGTCGCCGGTGCCACCATTCCCGAACTCCTCGAGAACCTCAAGCTCCCCGAATACCGCACCCGATACCGCACCCGCCGCGAATTGCGCGCACACCCCGTCGCCGAGGTCCGCGCCGCCCTCGACACCTGGACCGCCGCCCTCGACCCCGCCGACGCCAACTACGAGCACAATCTCCTCGAGGCCCTCTGGACCACCTGGGGACTCGACAAGGTCGATGACCACCTCCTCCGACGCCTCCTCAACGCCAAGGACTACCACGTCCGCGCCGCGGCCGTCCGCGTCCTGCGCTACAACACCCACGTCATCCCCGACCACGTCAGCCTCCTCATGGCCGCCGCCAACGACGAACACGGCCGCGTCCGACTCGAGGCCGTCATCACCGCCTCCTGGCTCAACAACGCCGCCGGCGGCCGCATTGTCGCCGCCGCGGCCAAACTTCCGCAGGACGAGTGGAACAAGAACGCCATCAAGACCGCCGCCGACCGCCTCGCCGGACGCCCCGAGACGGAAACCAACGAGCATCCCGCCCCGCCCGTCCCGGGCCACCTCGCCGGAGACGACGCCAAGCGCTTCCTCGCCGGCCACGAGATCTACTTCCGCGACGGCTACTGCGCCACCTGCCACCAACCCGACGGCAAGGGCCTCCCCGCCGCCGGCTTCCCCCCCATCGCGGAAACCATCTGGGCGCAGGGCAGCGAGGAGCGCGTCATCAAGATCGCCCTCCACGGACTCATGGGCCCCATCGAGGTCAACGGCCAAGCCTATCCCGGCCAGGTCCCCATGACCCCCTTCAGCGGCCTTCTCAACGACGAGGAAATCGCCTCCGTCCTTACCTACGTCCGCAACAACTTCGGCAACAAGGCTTCCGCCATCGCCCCCGAAACCGTCCAGAAAGTCCGCGCCGCCACCGCCCCCCGCGCCTTCTATTCTCCCGAGGAACTCCTCAAGGACCACCCCCTGGAGAAGTAGCCCCCCCGTGGCTCCAGTCCCCCCCGTGGCGTGGCTCCCCCCGTGGCTGTGGCGTCCCGCCGCAGGCCGTAACGGTGGCGGCCCGCCTCCGAACCCCACCCTCGAGTCCACTCCCTCGTATCGTCCCTGTCCCAACGGGACATCTCATGCCCAGCCCCGGACGCAGTCCGGGGTGATCCCCCTTTGCCCCGCGTCCCAACGGGACGCCTCATGCAGAAGTGCCTCCATCTCACCCCTCGCCTACTTCTCCCCCTCCACCTTCTTGATCCGCGCCACATACTCCTTCTCCTCCTCCGTCAACACCACCTCTTTCCTCGGCTGCGGATCATACCACAAAAACTTCTCAAACATTCGCCTCCACCTCGCTGCCTCCCCACCTTCCCATCCACATCCCCATCTCCTGATTCGTGTGCATCTCGACCCGGCAGAGCTCGGAGAGCGGAGACGGTTCGCGTCAATTCGCGGTTAAAAAACACACCGGACAAGAACGGCAACCTTCCCACCCACTTCCCGCTTCCTCCACCACTGCATCCACCTATCATCCCCCTCTCATGCGCATTGCCCTCATCGCGGACGTCCACGCCAACCTCCACGCCTTGGAAGCCGTCCTCCACGACACCCAGGCCCACGATGCCGAGCAACTCGTCTGCCTCGGCGACATCGTCGGCTACGGAGCCCAACCCCGCGAATGCGCCGAACTCCTCCGCCGGCTCGGCTGCCTCTGCCTCATGGGCAATCACGATCAATACACCACCTCCCACGCCTTCGACCCCGTCCTCCGCAACCGCGACATCGAAAACAACCCGGTCTGGGCCGGGGTCAAACACGCCCGCGCCCAACTCGCCCCCGAGGATCTCGCCTGGCTCGAAAACCTCCCCACTCTCAGCACCGTGGAAGGCGGAGTCATCGCCCACGCCTCCCTCCACGACTTCGACCAATGGCCCTACCTCCGCACCGCCGCCGACGCCGAACCCACCCTCAAGATGCTCGGCGGCCAAGTCGGCTTCTTCGGCCACACCCACCGCCAACGCATCTTCCATCTCCCCGCCACCGATCCCCCGCCGGAGAAAGCCCCCCAAGTCTTCCAGCTCCCCGCCGACACCGGCTACGCCATCACCATCGGCAGCGTCGGCCAACCCCGCGACCCCGGCCCCGAGGCCGCCTGGACCCTCTGGGATCCCGATGAACGCCTCGTCTCCTTTCACCGCGTCCCCTACGACTGCACCGCCGCCGCCCACGCCATCCTCGCCGCCAACCTCCCCTCCGCCTCCGCCCTCCGCCTCCTCACCTAATGCACCTGCGGCATCAGCCCCGCAACGTAGTGCTGGTTTTCAACCTGCAAATGGCCCCCGGGAATCCGTCCCGGCCCCCAACCCCGACTCCCAAACGTGGTGCATGCTTCCAGCTTGCAAAAGGTTCGCAGGCTTCCAGCCTGCAGAGATCTGCGGGATTTCCATCCCGCCTCCCACCCCGGCAATTTTTCAACTTCCGTACCTCCAATGATCTCGTTGCTCAACAAATCCAGCCCATCCCACACCATCACGACGCTCGCCTGTCTCTTCCTCGCAACAGCAAAGTGGCGATAACCCTCTGACTTTTATCTTAACAAGATTCCGGACTGTAGACCGGAGGGAAATAACAGGGTGCCAATGCAAACCTCCACATCATTTGCGCTTTCTAACAGATTCGACCAAACTGTGAATACTTTGTGGATAGTACAGAGTTGTAGTTGGGGTATTTTAAAAAGGTATTTTTGATCTCCTGAATACTTCGGATTGAAACTTCTCCGAACAGACCTGACAATGGCCTTGCTTTCAATAGAGGAGTGTAGCGCATGCAACGCTCAATCTAACGAAAACGAAAACCGCCGGTGTTAGAGCACCGACGGCTTTCAAATTGCTTTAGCTCGCCACCTCCAGAGGAGCGAAGCATCGGCCTCACAGAGTGAAGATGGAGCGCAGTAGCAGCATGGTTTATGCAGAAACAGTGTCACTGCGGTCTTCTCTCGGGTCAATCAAATTCAAGATGGAGGGTAGAAAGGAACTGTCCTCATGGAGAAACAACAAGAGTTGTTCCCGGATGAGCGACCCGGCATGGGGGAAATTTTTCTTTCCGTTAATCCGTTAGAATCTCAGCGGGCTGGCTGATGGACATTCGATAGGAG
>JAQCFL010000090.1 GCA_027619375.1 Verrucomicrobiota bacterium
TGGGGCGGCGTTCCTCTTTGGCCGAACCGCCGGTGCGGGGTGCGGGGGGGAGGGGAGCGGTTTCCTGCTCTGACTCCAAGTCCCAGAAGTCGCCTTCGGAGGGAGAGAGCTCGGGGCTGTTCCGATGGCCCGATTTTTTATTGAATTTCGACTTTTCCGGAGGGTCGCTCATGGTTGGACGTGAACGGATCTAACCCCTTGACCGCGACTTGGCCAGTGTTGAATCGATTGGGGCGGGGCTGGTGGGGCCGGGGCCGGGCCGGGCCGTGAAAAATTGGTTGCATCCGGGGGGCTGGTGAGCGAAGCAGGGCATGGATTTGACACGCTCCCATGGCTGACAAGGAAGACAAGAACCCAGAAAACGTGGCAGGACAGTTTTACGTCGATAGCCAGTGCATCGACTGTGATCTCTGCCGGGAAACGGCCCCGAAGAATTTTGTAAGGGAAGAGGACGAGGGGTATTCCTACGTATTCAAACAGCCCGAGAACGACGAGGAGCGTGAGCAGTGCGTGGAGGCCATGGAAGGTTGCCCGGTGGAGGCGATCGGCGAAGACGGAGGCAACTGATGGCCCGGGCCCGCCGCTCCGGGAATTCATCGCGTGATTCGATCCGATCGCGCCTTCTGGAGCAGTGGTGGGGAGCGGGAGAGCGGATCGATCCGGAGAAGAATGTCACCGCAGCCAGTGATTTACTGACGGAGATTCTGGCCAAGCTGCGGCTGGAGGACGGCATCGAGGAGAGTCGCCTGCGCAGTGTCTGGAAGGAAGTGGCGGGAGAATTTGTGGCGGGGCAGACCGAGCCGGTTTCGTTCCGCAAGGGGGTTCTGACCCTGAAAGTGCTGCAGCCCTCGATGCGGTTCCATCTTGAGCAGTCGCGGGGCGAAATCCTCTCACGGCTCCAGCAATCGCTGGGAAAGAAGAAGATTCGCGAGATCCGGCTCACCATCGGCTAGTTTATGTTTCGCGCTCTCATCTTCGACTGGTCGGGCACCTTGGTGGACGACATGGGACCGACTCTCGACGCGACGAACGCGGTGTTGGGGCGCTTCGGCAAGGCGCCGATGAGCTGGGAGGAGTTCCGGGGCCGTTTTCGGCTGCCGTATTCCGAGTTCTATGAAGAGGTGCTGCCGGGGGTGCCTCTGGAGGAGTTGGAGGATCACTTCCGGGCGGGTTTCCGGGAGTCCGGGCAGTCCGTGCGGCCGCTGGAGGGGACGGTGGAGTTTCTGGAATGGTGTGGGGAGAAGGGCGTGCGGATGTTTGTCCTGACGAGCATGGACGCGGTGGAGTTCGCCTCGCAGGTGACCGCCTTCGGCTTTGAGGATCACTTCGAGCAGACCTATGCCGGGGTGCTGGACAAGCGGCTGCTCATTCATCAGATCCTGGAGACCCACGGACTGGATCCGGAGCAGACCGGCTATGTGGGGGACATGGTGCACGACATTGAGACCGCCCTGCACGGAGGGGTGGTGCCGGTGGGGGTGCTCAGCGGCTACGACGGCTCGGAGCGCCTGGCGGCGGCGGGGCCGCGATTTTTGTTGTCCTGTGTGAAGTCGCTGCACGCCCTGCTGGAGCACAGCAGTCGTTTGGGATCCATCCCCCGACGGGGGGAGGATGTGATCGAGATCCGTCGGCTGCGGATCTCCACCCTGATCGGGGTGCCGGAGGAGGAGCGGGCCACACCGCAGGAGGTCCTCGTGAGTGTGGAGATGCGTCCCGTGCGGGCCTTTGCCGATCTGGGGGATGAGGTGGCCCGCACGGTGGACTACGACCTTGTGGCCCGGCGGATCAGGGCGCTGGCGGGAGAGCGGCCGCGGAAGTTGATCGAGACCCTGGCCGACGAGATCGCCGACACTCTGGTGCGGGAGTTCGGGGTGGGGGAGGCCGGGGTGACCATCGAGAAATTCATTCTGCCTGATACGGAATGCGTGGCGGTGCGGACCAGCCGTTGTCGTCCCTTGGGATCTTCGGACGGAAATTGAACAGGAAGGGGCCGCGGGCTGTCAGTGATGGCCAAGAGATCGAGCCGTTCTTGCCCTTTGACAGCGAGATCGTTGTCACTAGGCTCGGTCTGGAGTCCCGCCTGCCTGCATGCCCGCCGAAAATTCTTCTGATCCAGACTATGAGTTTGTTCAACGCGCCCAGGATGGTGACACCCGGGCCTTTGACGAGTTGGTCATCAAATACAGCCGGAAGCTCTACGGGCTGGTTTACAACATGACCTCCAACAAGGAGGACACCCATGACCTCCTGCAGGACATCTTTGCGAAGGCCTATCGGTCGTTGCGGCATTTTCGGGGAAAATCCACGTTTTATACGTGGATATACTCGATTGCGGTGAACATGAGCCTGAATTTTCTGAAGAAGAGGAAGAGGCGGAGTGGGATGAGTCTGGATGACGTGGATACAGGGATTCAGAACGACCCGGCCTTTGTGGATCAGGGGCACCGGGCCAACCCCCGGCATCAGAGCAATATCCACGAACTTCAAAAAAAGTTGAACGAAGCGCTGCAAGCCTTGTCTGATGATCATAGAGCCGTGGTTACCATGTTCGACATCCAAGGAATGCCCCACGCCGAGATCAGTAAGGTTCTTGGTGTGTCGGAGGGGACTGTGCGGTCACGGCTCTACTACGCCCACCAGCAGCTCCAAGGGCATCTTCAGGAATTCCGGAGCAGCTAAGTTTTAAAATTTCAAATTTAAGCTGGCGAATATTTCGGAAAACTATAATAAATATCCTCAACTCAGTGAATACAGACCAGACAGAAGTAAAAAATTTGATTGCGTTGAAGCGCTACGAGAGCCCTTCGGACGAGTATTTTGACGAATTCCTTGAGGAATTTCACCAGCGGCAGCGGGAGGACCTCCTGAAGCGTTCGGCGCGGAGTCTCCTGATGGAGCGTCTGAGTGTGTGGTTCAAGGAGTTGGGAATGGCCAAGTGGGCCTATGGTGCCGGGTTGGCCTATGTGACCCTCATGTTGGCCTTCGTGGCTTGGCCGAAAGGGGATGGGAATTCCTCGGCGGCTGGAGCGGATCTTCCGGGGAACCGGACGCTGGAGCAGGTGGACTTGGAGAAGTCGGCGGTGAATCCGAAGAAAGAGGCACCCGAGCCGGACAACTTCTAGTGGTTTCTGCGGAGGGCCTGCGGAGTCGCTTCGGCCGGGTTGATCGCGCTCCCCGCGGTGGCGAATTTGCCGCTTGAGCTGTTTCGACTTGCGGCGTCTGATTGAGGCGGCACATTGCGCTCATTGATGAGAAGTGGATGGGTGGTCCTGCAGATTTTGCTGAGCGGTTTTGCCGTCGCGGCCCCTCATGTGTCATTTGCGAATGAGAGTGGGGAGGGGAGTCAGGTGGCGGCGACCGTGGCGATCGGGGATGGTCTCCTGGCCTCGGTGGCGGTGGTGGGAACGGATTTCGGGAAGGTGTGGATGGGAGAGGGCGAGCACGCCGTGCCCTTGACCCTGGTAATGGGGGACGAAGTGAGTCGTCTGGCCTTGTTGAAGGTGCCGGAGGGGGGGGCGTTGGAGGAGGCTCCACAGCGGGGATCGACCACGCATTTGGAGGCCGGGGATCCGGTTTATCTGGATCCCGATGATTTGGAGCATCCGAGCCGGGTGGTGAGTTGGGAGAATCAATATCGCGACACCGTTTTGCCGCTCTCGTTGATGAGGGTGCACCATGCGGGGGAGCGGGTGCCTCTGCCGGGGACTCCGTTGTTCGACAAGGCGGGTCGTCTGGTGGCGCTTTGTCATCAGGCCGCTCCGGAGTTCGGCTTGGGGACCTATGCCCTGCCGGTGGAGGCGATTGCGCGGGTGGAGAAGGATCTGAAGTCGAGCGGGAAATTTGTTTCGAGTTGGATCGGGATTCGGCTCGATGTGAAGCATCCGGTGTTGTCGATCCGTTCGGTTCGTCCCGAGTCACCGGCGGCCATGGCGGGGATCTTGAAGGGAGACATCTTGTTGGCGGTGGGGGAGCGCGAGGTGCAGAGCTATGCGGACGCGGTGAACTCGCTCTACTATCTGGTCAACGGGGAGGAGGCCGTGTTGCGGGTGCTGCGGGGGACCGAGCCGGTGGAGGCGAAGGTGGTGCCGGTGGAAACTCCGGTGATACCCACTCCGCCGTTGCCGTTGCCGTTGGTGCCGATGCCCGAGTGATTCAGGCCTCGGTGTCTTCGGCGGGGGTCTGGGCGGCCTTGGTGGCTTCTCCGGGGGCGACCGTTCGGACCTTGGATCCGTTGGCGGCGACGGGCAGCCGGGAGACGACGAGCAAGAAGCCCGCGGGCAGGGGTTCGCGGAGGACGATCTGGGTTTCGTCGCTCCAGAGAGGGAAAATTTTGGTGCGTTGGATGGTGGAGGTTTCCGGATCGACGAGGATGACCTCGGTGGGGGTGCGGAGGCTGGAGCGGGGGATGACGTAAACATCCTGGAGGATTTTGCCCGTGATTTTGGCGACGACGGGCTGGCCGATGCGCAGGGGGGGGTGATTGCTTTCTAGGCCGTAGGGATCGTTGACGCGGGCGGTGACGAAGAGTTCGCGTGAGGTTTCGTTTAGGACCCCCTCCGCGCGAACGATTTTCGCCTCCCAGGATTGGCCATCGATGGGTTTCAAGGCGTCGGTGAGGATGGCGGAGATGGTGGAGGTTTTCTCATCCCCGGGGAGGTCGATGAAGGGGAGGTCCTCGGCGGAGAGGGGGAGGCGGACTTCGGCCTGATCGGTGGAAAAGATTTCGCCGAGGGCGGTGCCGGAGTTGACGGACTGGCCGAGGCCGACGAGGCGGCTGCGGACGCAACCGTCGTAGGGGGCGAGGACCTGGCTGCGTTCGAGGTCGCGCTGAGCCTGGATGAGTTGCGCATTGGCGGCCTTGACGTTGGCTTCGGCTTCCTTGAGTTGGGGCTTGCGCATGACGAGGTCGCTGGGCGGGTCGGTGTAGCCGAGGTCCTTCCAGTCTAGGAGGGCTTGTTCGGCGCGGGCTTCTTCCTGTGCGAGGGCGGCCTCGCTTCGGGCGAGTTGGGCTTCCGCGCCGGCCACGGCTGCTTCAAAGTCGGCGGCGTCGAGCGCGAGGAGCACCTCGCCTTTCTTGAAGAAGGCCCCGGCCTCGAAGTTGCCGTCGATGAGGAGGACCCGTCCGCTGACGCGCGGGGTGAGGGAGGTGGCGTTCCGAGCTTGGACGACGCCTTGGGCGGTGAGGGTGATCTGGAACTCCTGACGTTGCAGTTCGATCACCTCCGCCACCGGGACATCGCGTTCGGGTCGTTCGAAGGTGGGTTTTTCCTCGGCCTGATTCAACATCATCATCGCCCCGTAGCCGCCGAGCAGCAGAACGAGGGGAATGGCGATTCGGAGGAGGAGGTTCATGGAGTGAGTGGGCCATTTTACGCCGGTTGGCGGGTCAGTTCTAACGAAAGATCGGTAATAGTTTGAGAATCAAGGTTATTTAACTGTTTCGAAGTCTCCGCCGAGGGCGAGGTGGAGGTCGAGCCGGTTCTGGAGGCGGTCGTTGCGGAGTCGAATGAGGGCGGCGCGGGCACTCACGGCCCGCCGTTGTGCTTCGAGGATTTCCAGCACGGTGGAGCCCTCGATGCCCATGGCGAGATCCCGTTCGGATTGAGTTTCGGCGAGGGTGGCTTGTTCGACTTCGGAGCGGAGGAACCCCTCCTGTTCGGCGAGGGAGCGTTCGGTTTCGAGGGCGGATTCGACTTCGCGGAAGGCGACGAGGCAGGCCTGCACATAGTCCTTGATGGCGGCCTTGTTTAGGTCGAGGGCGGCGCGAGCTTCCGCAGAGGGGGCGCCTCCGTTGTAGATGGTCTGGGCGAGGGAGGAGGCGATGGACCAGGTGAGGTATTGAGGGTCGAGGACGTGCCGGAAGTTGCTGGAGTTGTTGGAGGCGCTGCCATTGAGTCGGAGAGAGGGCAGAAGATCGGTGCGGTCCGCGTCGGCGCGTTTGGCGGAGGCGAGGAGATCGAGGCGGGCCGAGACGAGGTCGGGTCGGCGGGCCAGGAGTTCGGAGGGGAGACCGGCGGGAATGTTTTCCGCCATGGAGGGGAGGTTCGAGGAGGACTGCAGGGAGGCGGAGGGGTAGCGTCCGAGGAGGAGTTCGAGGGAACGGGCGGCTTCGTTGCGGCTGAGAATGCGGTTGCGCAAATCGCGTTCGGCGGATGCGACGTTGTTGCGGCCGAACTGCACATCGACGGAGCGGAGAAGATTGGCGCGGTAGCGGCGGTCGATGATGCGGAGGTTGTCCTTGTAGCTTTCGAGGGTGCTGGTGGCGAGGTTGAGTTGTTGTTGGGCGGTGATGAGGTTGGCCCAGGCCTTGGCGGAGTTGATGGCGAGGGAGAGGCGGGCCGCGCGGAAGTCGGCCACGGCGGACTCGTAGCTGGCGTAGGAGGCCTCATCGAGGGCGCGGAGGCGGCCCCAGAGATCGGCTTCCCAGGAGGCGTTCAGGGAGAGGGAATAGGAGTCGGTGGTGACGCCGTCGGCGGGGCCGAGACCGGCATGGGAGAGAGAGTAGCCGGCGTTGGTGCCCACGGAAGGGAGGCGGGCGGCGCGGGCCCCGATGGTGCCTTCCTTGAGGGCGCGGAGTCGATGGGCGGTGGCCTTGAGGTCGTTGTTTCGGGCGACCGCCTCGCGGACGATCTGCTTCATGCGGGCATCGTTGAACTCGCCGAGCCAGCCGGTGGAAATGCGGCCGTGATTGGCCTCGCCGGCCTCAAGCCAGGTGGCGGGGAGGTCGATGCGGACGGCGGTCTTGGGGCGGGAGGTCGTGAATGCGGCACACCCGCCGAGGAGGAGGGTGAGGAGTAGCAGGGGGGGGGCGGGGAGATTGCGCATGAGGACGCGGACAGAGTCCAGATTCCCGGGGGTTTCGCAAAGCCAAAGTGAGGCGAAGCGGCCCAGGGTGATCAAGCTAGGGAGAGCAAAACCGCGAATGGACACGAATTGACGCGAATGGAAATGAACTTTCCATGAAACCTTCCTTTGATGGGGGCGAAATCGAGGGCTTCATGATTGAATCCAACCCCATCCCACAAAATATTCGCGTCCATTGGCGTCCATTCGCGGTTAAAAGATCTCATTTAACGGATTTCATCCCTAGCTTGATCGCCTTGGGAAGAGGTCGCAGAGGGGGGGCGGGGATCAGACCAGGGCGTCGTGGGCCTTGGCGAGGGCGTAGTCGCGGTTGAGTTTGGCGATGTTGTCGGCGGAGATCTCCTTGGGGCAGACCGCTTCGCACTCGTATTGGTTGGTGCAGTTGCCGAAGCCCTCGTTGTCCATCGTTTTGACCATGGCGAGGACGCGCTGGTGTTTCTCGGGCTGGCCCTGGGGGAGGTGGTTGAGGTGGGAGGCCTTGGCGGAGACGAAGAGCATGGCGCTGGCGTTTTTGCAGGCGGCCACGCAGGCCCCGCAACCGATGCAGGCGGCCGCTTCGAAGGCGGCGTCGGCGGCCTCCTTGGGGACGAGGATGGCATGGGCGTCGGGGGCGCTGCCGGTGCGGACGGAGATGTAACCGCCGGACTCGATGATGCGGTCGAAGGCGGAGCGATCGACGACGAGGTCCTTGATGACGGGGAAGGCCTTGGCGCGGAAGGGCTCGATCCAGATGGTGTCGCCGTTGCTGAACTTGCGCATGTGGAGTTGGCAGGTGGTGATGCCGCCCTCGGGGCCGTGGGGGATGCCGTTGATGGTGAGGGAGCACGCGCCACAGATGCCTTCGCGACAGTCGTGGTCGAAGTGGATGGGCTCGGAGCCCTTCGTGATGAGGCGCTCGTTGACGATGTCGAGCATCTCGAGGAAGGAGGCCTCGGTGGGGATGTCCTTCGCCTGGTAGGTTTCGATGGAACCCGCGGCATTGGGGCCGGCTTGGCGCCAGACTTTGAGAGTGAGGTTGAGGGAAGACATGGGAATGGTAGTCACTTGTACGAGCGGATGGAGGGCGTGACGTCCTCGAAGACGAGTTGTTCCTTGTGGAGGGTGGGGGCTTTGCCGACGCCGGTGTATTCCCAGGCGGAGACGTAGGAGAACTCGTCGTCGTGGCGTTTCGCCTCGCCGGGTTGGGTGCGGCCGTCCTTCACCTCGGGATCGTCCTCGGTGAACTGGTGATCGGCGCGGAAGTGGCCGCCGCAGGATTCGGCGCGTTGGAGGGCGTCGTGGCAGAGGAGTTCGCCGAATTCGAGGAAGTCGGCGACGCGGCCGGCCTTTTCGAGTTCCATGTTGAGTTCGCCACCGGTGCCGGTGACGTTGACGTTGGCCCAGAATTCGTCGCGGATTTTGGGGATGCGCTGGAGCGCGGCGTTGAGTGACTCGGGAGTGCGGGACATGCCGCAGTTGTCCCAGAGTTGGAGGCCGAGTTCGCGGTGGAAGGAATCGACGCTGCGCTTGCCGCGGATCTGGAGGAGGGAATTGACGCGGTCGTTGACCTCGCCAAGGCAGCGTTTGAACTCGGGGTGGCTGGTGGTGACGGCGCCTGGTTTCTGGGTGGCGAGGTAGTTGGCGATGGTGGCGGGGATGACGAAGTAGCCGTCGGCGAGGCCCTGCATGAGGGCGGAGGCACCGAGGCGGTTGGCACCGTGATCGGAGAAGTTGGCTTCGCCGAGGACGTGGAGGCCGGGAACGTTCGACATGAGGTCGTAGTCCACCCAGAGACCGCCCATGGTGTAGTGCACGGCGGGGTAGATCTGCATCGGCGTCTGGTAGGGATTGTCGCCGGAGATCTTCTCGTACATCTGGAAGAGATTGCCGTATTTGGCGGAGATGGCTTGTTCGCCCTGGTCGGCGATGGCCTTTTCGAAGTCGAGGAAGACGCCCTTGCCGGTGGGGGCGACGCCGAGGCCGTCGTCGCAGACTTCCTTGGCGGAGCGGGAGGCGATGTCGCGGGGGCAGAGGTTGCCGAAGGAGGGGTATTTACGCTCTAGGTAGTAGTCGCGATCTTCTTCCCCCACGTCGCGGGCCCGGAGTTGACCCTTGCGGATTTTCTCGGCGGTCTCCTGCGACTTGGGCACCCAGATGCGTCCGTCGTTGCGGAGGGATTCGGACATGAGGGTGAGCTTGGACTGGTAGTCGCCGCTGACCGGGATGCAGGTGGGGTGGATCTGGGTGTAGCAGGGGTTGGCGAAGAGGGCGCCGCGTTTGTGGGCGCGGAAGGCGGCCATGACGTTGCAGCCCATGGCGTTGGTGGAGAGGTAAAAGGCGTTGCCGTAGCCGCCGGTGGCGAGTATGACGGCATCGGCGGCGTGGGCGGTGATCTCGCCGGTGACGAGGTCGCGGACGATGATGCCCTTGGCGTGTCCATCGGCCACGACGAGGTCGAGCATTTCGGTGCGGGGGAACATCTGCACGCCGCCGGCGTGGATTTCCTTGGCGAGGGCCTGATAGCAGCCGATGAGGAGTTGTTGTCCGGTCTGGCCCCGGGCGTAGAAGGTGCGTTTGACCTGGGCACCGCCGAAGGAGCGGTTGTCGAGGAGGCCGCCGTATTCCCGGGCGAAAGGGACGCCTTGCGCGACGCATTGGTCGATGATGTTGAGGGAGACCTCGGCGAGGCGGTGGACGTTGCCCTCGCGGGAGCGGAAGTCGCCGCCCTTGATGGTGTCGTAGAAGAGGCGGTGGACGGAGTCGCCGTCGTTCTGGTAGTTCTTGGCGGCGTTGATGCCGCCCTGGGCGGCGATGGAGTGGGCGCGGCGGGGGCTGTCCTGATAGCAGAAGCACTTCACCTTGTAGCCCAGCTCGGAAAGGGTGGCGGCGGCGGAGCCACCGGCGAGGCCGGAGCCGACCACGATGATGTTGAACTTCTTCTTGTTGGCCGGATTGATCAGCTTGGAGTCCATCTTGTGCTTCGTCCATTTCTGGTCGAGCGGACCCGCGGGAATTTTGCTGTCGAGGTTCATGAAAAGTGGCGGAGTGGGATGATCAGCGGCCGTAGCCGAAGACGAAGATGGCGATGGGAATGGAGAGAAAGCCGATCCAGATGACGAGGGCGTAGAGGTTGCCGAAGATCTTGATGGCGGTGGAGGCCTTGCGGGAGCGGAAGCCGAGGGTCTGGAAGACGGAGGCCACGCCGTGGGAGAGGTGGGAGCAGAGGCAGGTGATGGCAATGATGTAGAAGAACGTGGCGGGGGCCCAGGAGAAGCCGTCGATTATCATCTTGTAAACGTTCTGGGCGGGGTGGCCTTCGAGGGTGGTCTGGTAGGCGGGGCCGTCAAAGTCGTTGGCCACGCGGACCGTGAAGTGGAGAAGGTGGTAGATGACGAAGAGGAGGATGGTGAGGCCGCTCCAGATCATGAGGCGGGAGGAGCGGGAGGCCTGCACGGTGGCGTCGAAGGCGTAGGGGGTCCGGGAGGCGCGGTTTTGGCGGGTGAGCTGGACGGTGGCGACGATGTGGACGACGAAGCAGGTGAGGAGGACGATCCGGGCGACCCAGACGAGGGCGCCGTGGCCCGCTTCGTGGAGGAAGACGCCGTATTCGTTGATGGCGTCGGGGCCGAGGAAGACGAGGAGGTTGCCGATGAGGTGCCCGGGCAGGAAGAGGAGGAGGACGATCCCGGTGAGCGCGACGATGGTTTTTTTGCCGATGGAGGAGCCCCAGAAGGAGCAGAGGGTGCGCGAAAGGACGTTCATGTCAGCCGAGGGAAGAGGGATGGGAATCCGTCGGGCCGAACCTAGGAATCATGGCGCTGAATTCAAGGGGCAAAGCGCGGAGGGGCGGAATTTGCGGGGAGAATGAAAGGATTCGGTCATTCCCGGGACGAGTGGGGCTCATGCGCGGGCCGTGGGCAGGGAATTACCAGTGCGAGGGCAGAACTTTGGAAGGGTGGCGACACCGCTTTGGGGGAGGCGGGGGAGGGGAGGTCGCGGTGGTTCCGCGAGAAAAGCGGTGTCGACCTTCCCAGCCTCAATCCCTCCTCCGCCGAAGCGACGAGAGGGAGCGACTGCCAACGCAGGCCGAAGGGTTGGAATGAGGAGGCAGCGGTGACACCGCGGGAAGTGCCCAGAACTTCCGCGATGGGCAGGAGGGGGACGTCAAGTCCCCTCAGTACCTTTGGTCGTCCGCGGACGTCTTTTGAACTTCAGCAATTGTGTGTTCCTGATTGTCTCTACGCTAGATAAGTAGAAATCGATTTGTTGTGAAGCGGATGTCACTAGCACATCTTATGAAGGCAATTTTGTGCCTGGCTGTAATGTTGAGCTCTGGGGGGTGTGGATTGAACCAAGTGAAAATATCGCAGGATCTTCGATTCCATTGCCTGAATTGAATCGACCTGATATTGTGAAGAAATGGGGATACCCTGCCGAAATTCTTCTGAAGAAACAGGACGCCAAGTTGGGTGATTACATAATAACCTGGGTTTACTACGTTCAGGATTCCGACGGCACGGTGTCTCCCGTGTTTTTTAATTTCAAACAGAGCACCCCCCTTGCGGCCAATTCGTGTGCTATTGATAATGGCAGTTACCGATGGATGAATACGGATGAGATCGAAGAGATGAAACTGATGTTGTCTAAAAGCGATGACAAGAAAAAGACATGGACCGGCCTGACTGAGTAAGGGAGCGGCGCCATCCTTAAAGGCGTCCCTGTAGGCCGATCTAAGTTTGCACGGGTTCTCGGCGGAGGTCGCGGAAGGTGCAGAGGGGGGTGTCGATGCCCCGGATTTTGCGGGGGCCGCTG
>JAQCFL010000091.1 GCA_027619375.1 Verrucomicrobiota bacterium
GCCTTGTTTCACCAACTCGGGGACTTGCCAGAGCCGGAATTCACCCACAGATTCTGCTGAAGAGCCATTTTAAGAAGGACCCGGCGGCGTCAGAGGAGAGACTGGCCCAAATCAGGGACCGTATCCAGAGGTATGGACTAGGCTAGATTCAGGTCCCCAACTTCCCCACCTTCCCCGCTTGCCCCCGGCCGCCCCCCTTGCTAAATCCCGCTCCCCTATGCCTGCCGACCCCACCGACCGCTTCACCATCAAGGTCCTTCTCTACAGCATCGAGCCCCTCATCTGGCGGCGCTTCTCCATCCGGACCTCCGCCACGTTCCGCGACTTCCACCGCGCCCTCCAGGATGCCATGGGCTGGAACGACAAACACCTCCACGAATTCCGCCACGGCAAAGGCAAACGCCTCAAGGGCGTCATCGCCCCCGACGATCCCGACGTTGTCAAAGGCGACGACTTCCAGGAGGAATCCACCGTCACCCTCGCCGCCTTCATCGGCCGCCGCACCCTCCCCATTCGCCTCCTTTACCGCTACGACTTTGCCGAGGACTGGGTCCACGAACTCACCATCGAGTCGAAATCCTCCGGCGAGAAATCCGCCAAGCCCCTCCTCCTCGAAGGCCAACGCGCCTGCCCTCCCGAAGACTGCGGCGGCCCCGAACTCTTCATGGACACCCTCGCCGGCGAACTCGAATTCCTCGACGACCGCTACGACCCCGCCAAGTTCGACCCCAAAAAAACCAAGTTCCGCTAACCCGTGGCGGCGGTTTCCAACCGCCCAGCCGGCTCCCCGACACCGTGGCGTGACCGTCCCGGTCGCCTGCCTCACCCGGAGCCGCGTCATTCCTGGCGCATCGCCCCCTTCCCCCCGGAGTGCGGTGGCTCGACACCGCCCGGGAGGGGGCTGGCTTGACAGTTGCGGCGGAGAAGTGTCCACCCCACCCACCCGTCCCAACCGCAGTTCGCCAGCTCCGCCCTCTTTCCTCCCGGCTCCCAAACTCTCCTCTCACCAACTTCCCAACGCCCCCCACCAACCCCGTCGCCTCTGCGACGACCCAGGCGAGACACGCCTATTTCCCCGTCAAACAACACATGAATCATCTGTCGGCAAACGCCGCAGTCACTTCTCAGAGGCCTTCTCTTCCCCGGCTTTGTCCATCGCGGGGTTCTCGAACCAGATCACCCCCCAACCGCCATTCTCCTCCGTCGTCGCGATGTCCAGATCCCCGTCGGCATCCAGATCAACCAGGAAGGCGTTATCCATCTTCTTGCGGGACTCCGGTGACGGCACATCCATCAGGGTGTTGGTCCAGTCCGCAGCGGACATCCCCTCACCCGACACCGTCAGATACCACAACTGCGCCGCATACTCAGGGATGATGACAATTTCGGGATGGCTGGGCTCGCCGTTCATCTCGAGGAGGGCCACGCCCTTGGGCCTGGGCTTGACCTCGACACTCGCTGGCTGGGCCGGTTGCTCCACCTCGATTCTCTTGTAAACCGGCGCGCCCTTGTCATTGGTCCGCAGGAAAATGCAAATCTTGTTCGCGGCCTTCACCAGGTCTTCCCGGCCATCGCCGTTCACATCACCCACGGCCATGAACATGCCGCCTGGCCGGGAATCAATCACCTTCACCGGCCATGGCTTGGTCACCTCGCCCTTGCCGGGGTTTGCGTAATAGAATGTCCCCTGCTGCTTGCGCTCCTGCACGAGAATGTCGTCGTCCCCATCACCGTCCATGTCGGTGATGATGCAGCTCATCGGCCACTTCGCTTCGCCAAGCTCGTAGCGCTCCCAGTTGGCCGCCTCGTGCTTGTTGCTGGTCGGTTGCTTGTACCAGGCGCTGGCACCCACGATCAGATCCTTGAGGCCGTCGCCATCGAGATCGCAGACCACGGGACAGCGGGCCTCCTGCTCGAAGAGCGTCATCTTCACCCAATTCCGGGCACTCCCCAGCTTCTCCCTGCCCGGGTTGAAGTAAACGTGACCACCATTCGCGACGTAGTCCACATCACCGTCGTTGTCGAGGTCACCAATCCCGGAATCCTCGCAATTGCCGTGGTTCTTAAACTCGATGTAGTCCTTCCAAGGCCCCCGGATTTTGTCCCGGCCCGGATTAAAAAACAGCCGACTGTAGCCGCCTTCCTCAAAGTTGACGAAGACATCCAAATCCCCGTCCCCATCCCAATCCCAGTAGTTGAAGCCATCCGGGCCATCATCATGCGGGTCCAATTGGATGACGTTGCAGCGCCACCCGCTGGCTCCAGCCCTGCCGATCTGTTCCGGCAGCGGCTCCGCGCCAAACCCCTCACCTGACCCGGCGGCGAACAACAACAACAAGGCAATACACTTCATGACGATCACTTCAATTCTCCCCGGCTCAGCGGCCCGCGCTCCCGGTTCGTTGCCGCGCAGGGGGGACCGTACCAGTCTCAGAGCTTCTCCGCAACAAAGACAATCAATCTGGCTGCCGGAACCAGAAGCACCTGCGCGAGCAAGGTGCCGGCCAGCCGACTTCCCACCAGCCAGACAATGGTGCGCCTGAAACTCGGTTCGTCCAGCCTGCCCTCCACCACATCATCAGTCATCACCGACAATTGCGGATCAATGATCACAAACATCAAAATCGTCGCCACCCCATTCACAATCGAGGAAAGCGAGCTCGAGGTGACCCGGAGCTCGGGATTCAGATAGCCCGCGTACAGGGCCGCAAAGACCCCAACCGTCCACAGCGCCACCGCCACGACATTCAGCACAATCGTCCCCCCCGAAATCCTGCGGCCGCCGCGCAATGCCGTCACATTCCCGGAAGAGGGCACGCGGACAGAATCCCTGATCTGCGAAAGTCCGCCCCTGAAGCACATCCGCAGCAAGAGCTTTGGAACAGAACGGTGCACCTGAAAATCCATCACCGCCCGGCTGAAGAGGCGCTGGAAGGTCGGGATCAACACCGCCCCCACCACCGTGGCGAAGGTGGCGGACAGCAACAGCCACCGAAAATCCGCGACCAGGCCGTGCGCAACCGGATGGAGCAGATTCTCCTCCACCCTCTTGGCAAGGAAGGGACCTTGGAAGGAATTGGAGGTGCGCGAGACCAAGACCAGAATGTTGAAGAGCGCGAACGACACCGCAATCCGCCGCGTTCTCACCCCCGCAATGCGCACCGAATAGGCCAGCGTCCCGATCAAATGAATGACGAACGTCAGCAGACAGATGAAGGCGAGATTCAGATCCATGCGCGAGGCATCAGGACCCTAGCAGCCTGTTGAAAAAGACGGGAATGAAAAACAGCGCGTCATTTTGCACGCGACCATTTCCCACGCGACCATTTCCCGGACAACTCATAGCACGATCGCCCAAACGGGGGCCATGCCTGGCGATCTCGAAAGGCGGCCGGGACGACAACCCATGCGGGGTTTCCCGGCCACCGCCCTGCCCCCATGGCCATTCCCTAGAAAAAAGCGGTGTCCAAGGGGACAAAACAGCGTAAACACGCCCGGGAATTCCTCCTGTTCGTCCCGTCCGAATCCACCACCAACCCACGACAGCATCATGAAATCAACGCGAATGATAGTTCTCCTCGGATTACTCGCGACCGCCGCCAACCCGGCGACCGCCGCCCAACCGGAACCGGCCGCAGCGTCTGCCGTGACCACCGAATGGGAACTCTGGCTGCCACCGAGCGGCAAGCCCGTCAACGCCGTGTTCGTCGCCCCGAGATGGGGCGATGGCGCCAACATGGTGGGGATCATCCAGACGAAACTTGGCGAAGAGTTGGGCATCGCCACCATGCTCACCCACGAAGACAAGCTCACCTTCAAGGAGGATCATTTCATCCCCTCCATCGCCAAGACCCTCACCGCTGCGGCGAGCGATCGGAACCATCCCGAGTTGGCCCATGCGCCTTTGCTCCTGTGGTCTCATTCCAATGCGGCGGCCTACGTCCAACGAAGCCTGCAGGAGTTCCCGGAACGCATCGTCGCTTATTGCCTGTTCAAGTCGGCCTTCGGCCACAACAACGACCTCGGGACCGGGACGGCCGGCGAGATCCCCGAATACGGCTACAAATCACCCGTCAGCAAGGACGACGAACTGAAGACCATGTCGAAAGCCGCCACCGAGGTGTTCGGGCAGAGTATCTGGGACATGAACGACCGGATCAATTCACCCGGCTACAATCAGGACCACGAACGCAACGTGATGCTCAAGAACATGGCCGACGCCCGCAAACAAGGCGCCTTGGTCCATGTCACGCTGGTGCGCGGCACCCACCACATGATCGACGGGCAGCAGGAACTGATGCTGGCCTTTTTCAAAACCGCCATGGCCATGCGGATCCCGCCGGGCGCCGATCCGGCAAAGGGGCCGGTCAAGCTGATCGGCGGTCTGGAAGAGCGCGGGCTGATTCAAAACGCGGCGACCAAGGCCGTGCAATCCTATGCCGACCATCCGGCCGGAGCGAATCGTCGGGGCGGCTGGTGGCTTCCCGCGCGGGAGTATGCCGTCCTGTGGAACGGCTATGCGCTCAACGCCAAGGGAACCGTGGTCGGACCGGCCAAGTAAACCACCCTTCCTCCGAGCCCACCCGGGCCACCAGAAAATCAGGCCACGGCAAATTGTGACGGGGCGCTTGGCTGTCACCGCCGCAACCTCCCACCCCGCGCACCGGAGCGGCCACCTGCGGGCCGTTCCTTCCCTAATTCATTTTGCTCAACATGATCGTCGCCACGCGCGCGGCACCACTGTTCCGCCCGGACTTTTTCAGCTCCTGCAACCGCCCCTTCACCGCCCCCCAGCCATCGGGGAACTGCTCCAGGCCCTGCACCGCCGCCAGCACCTCATACTCCGTTCCCTGCATGATCTCCTTCTGCAGCACCGCAATCGCCTGTTCCTGATCACCAATCTGCCCGAGCGCAATCGCCGCATTCACCCGCACGTTCACATACTTGTCTGCCAGCGCCTCGATCAGGGCCTCCTTCACCGGCGCAGCCTTCTCCCCAAGGATCACACAACCGAGTGACCCCCAATAGCGGATCAGCGGATCCTTGTGCATCATCGCCTCTTTCAAGTCCTTCAAATTCTCCACCTTCCGTGCGGTCGCCGCATCGGCCAGCCTCTTCAAACCATCAAAGTCAAACTCCCCACCCGCCACATACTCCCCCACGCTCTTCCCCCCCGCAACCACCGGATACATCGCCTCCGGAATCAGCCCCGAGTCGTGATATTTCCGCATCTCCCCCTCCAACACCGCCCGAAGCTTCCCGATCGCCTCCTGCTCCCCCGCCTCCCCGATCAGATTCCGCACCTGATGCGGATCGTCCTTCGTCCGGTAAAACTCCTCCGGCGACTTCGGCAGCCAGTAGATGCTCTGCACCTCGTCGCACCCCCCGTCCTCGTAGCACTTCTCCCAGGCCGGCGTGATCCGGCTGCTGTAGGCATAGCTGTAGTGCTGCCCGTTTGGCAAATGCGGCATGTAGTTCTTCACGTAAAGCCGATCCTTGGTCCGAATCGCGCGGATCGTGTCGTAGCGCTCATCCATCCGTCCCCGATAGAGAAAAACATGGTCCTGCGGTGCCTTGGCCTGCGCCCCGAGAAACGCCTCCCCATGCATGAACTCCGGCACCTTGATCCCCGCCAGACTCAGCGCGGTCGGCGCGAAATCCACGAAGCTCACCATCCGGTCCGTCGCCGTCCCCGGCCCCGACGGCGCGAGATGCTTCCAGTTCTTTCCAAACCGGATGATCAACGGCACCCGCGTCCCCGAATCCAGAATGCTCCGCTTCCCCCGCGCCAACGACCCACCATGATCCCCGTAGTAGAAGACGATCGTGTCATCCGCCAGACCAGACTCCTCCAGTTCCTTCAACGCCTTCCCGATCCGTTTGTCCATCGTCGTCATGCAATCGTAGAAATCCGCCCACTCCCGACGAATCTCCGGCAAGTCCGGATGGTACGGCGGCAACTTCACCTGATCCAAACTCAGCCGGCTCGTCTTCGGCAGTTTCCCCGACCTCCGGTTCCTCTCCGCCACCTCCGGAAAGGTCTGCCCCTCGTGCGAATCGGTGAAGTTGAACACCGCGAAGAACGACTGCCCTTCCTTCCGGTTCTTGTAGTGCGCCTTCCCGCTCGATTCATCCCACAGCGTCCGCTTGTTGCCAAAGACCACGTTGTAGTCCGTCTTCGAATTGTTTGTGCAGTAGTACCCCGCCTCGCGAAACAACTCCGGGTACCCCCGCAATCCCTTCGGCACCGGATACCTGCTCCGGTGATTTTGCAACCCCAGAGCCGTCGGATACATCCCCAACAACAACGTCGTCCGCGCCACCGAACAGACCGGCGCGTTGGAGAAGGCCAGGTCATAGCGCACCCCCTGCGTGGCCAGCGCATCGATATTCGGCGTCATCGCCAACTCGTCCCCATAGCAACCGAGATACGGACTGTTGTCCTCGCTCGTCAGCCACAGAATGTTCGGCCGATCGGCGGCCTCGAGGGAGATTGACAGGAGGAAAAGGACGAGGGCGGTAAGTATCTTCATGAGCTCTTAACTATTGGAGACTACAGGTAAACGTCCCCCCATCTCCAACAGTTACATCGAATCTTCTCACGCAACTTGTCGAAAACCCGCAGAAATAGCCCTTCACCTCGGCCCGTATCCCGTCCACTCTCTTTGGAGATCAGACCCGCTTCATGAATACAACACGCTTACTCACCTGCTCCCTCCTCGGCACCGCCCTCCTCCCCCTTTCCGCTGCGGATGAAGCCTGGAAACCCAAGATCGAGCCAAAAAGCGTCGATCTCGGCAGCTTCCAGGTCCCCGAGGGCCTCGAAATTTCCGTCTGGGCCTCCACTCCCGACCTTTTCAATCCCACCAATCTCGACATCGACAGCGCCGGCCGCATCTGGGTCGCGGAAGGCGTCAACTACCGCCGCCACAACGGCCGCCGCCCCGGCGGCGACCGCATCGTCGTCCTCCAGGACAAGAACGGCGACGGCAAGGCCGACAGCTCCCACACCTTCGTGCAGGAGAAGGGCCTCATCGCCCCCCTCGGGGTCGCCGTCTTCGACAACGTCGTCTACGTCTCCCAGCCCCCCGATCTCATCGTCTACACCGACGTCGATCGCAACCTCGTCTTCGATCCCAAAGTCGACAAACGCGAGGTCCTCCTCACCGGATTCAATGCCGTCAACCACGACCACTCCCTCCACAGCGTCACCGCCGGACCGGATGGCAAACTCTATTTCAACAACGGCAACTGCGGCGCCGTTTTCAAGGATAACTCCGGCAAGCAGTTCTACATGGGCGGCACCTACCGGGGCGGTGGGGGCCAATTCCTGGCCGACCACATCGGCACCTCCGGCACCCCCTCCGACGACGGCCACATCTGGACCGCCGGCTTCACGGTCCGCATGAACGAGGACGGCACCAACGCCGAGATCATCGGCCACGGCTACCGCAACAGCTACGAACAGACCGTCACCTCCATGGGCGATGTCTTCCAGAACGACAACGACGATCCCCCGGCCTGCCGGACCTCCTTCATCCTCGAGTTCGGCTGCGCCGGCTACTTCTCCCGCGACACCAAGCGCCTGTATCGCGCCGAAGCCCGCCCCGGCCAGGAACACTGGCGCGCCCACTGGCGGCAGGACGACCCCGGCACCATGGACGCCGGCGACGTCTACGGCGGCGGCTCGCCCACCGGCATCGTCTTCTACGAAAACGGCGCCCTCGGCGAGAAATGGAACGGCAGCCTCCTCAGCTGCGAACCGGCCCGCAACGTCGTCTTCGGCTACCAACCCGAGCCCAACGGCGCGACCTTCAAGCTCGAGCGCAGCAACTTCGTCACCTCCAACAAGGAGGAGGACTTCGACGGCGCCGACTTCACCGGCGGTGCCCGGCGCACCAAGTCGGTCGAGACCGAAAACCCCGTCCTCTTCCGCCCTTCCGACATCACCGTCGGCCCCGATGGCGCCCTTTACATCACCGATTGGTTCGACCCCCGCGTCGGGGGCCACTCCGACATGGACGATTCCTGTTCCGGCACCATCTACCGCATCGCCCCGAAAGGCTTCAAGCCCTCCATCCCCGCCTTCGACCTCGCCACCACTGATGGCCAGATCACCGCCCTGCGCAGCCCCGCCCTCAACACCCGCTACCTCGGCTTCCGCGCCCTGAAAGCCCAGGGCGCCGCCGCTTACGACAGCGTCGCCAAACTCACCGGCGATCCCAACAAATGGATCGCGGCCCGCGCCATCTACCTCCTCCCCCACCTCGGCGAGAAGGGCGTGAAACGCTGCGAGGAGTTCCTCAAAAGCGACAACGCCCAGCAACGCCTCACCGCCTACCGCGCCCTCCGCCGCGCCGACCACGACATGCTCGCTTACGCCGGCACCATGGCCACCGACGATTCCCCCGCCGTCCGCCGCGACGTGGCCCTCTCCCTCCGCGATCTTCCCGCCGCAAAAACGAAGGCCATCTTCGTGGAACTCGCCAAACGCTGCGACGTCACCGACAAGAACGCCCTCGAAGCAATCGGCCTCGGCGCCGAGAAGCAGGAAAACGAAGTCTGGACCGCCATCAAGGCCGCCATGGCCCCCGGCGACCCCGCCAGCTGGAGCGATGAGTTTGCCAAGATCACCTGGCGCCTCTGGCCCTCTGCCGCCGTCAACGATCTCGGTAGCCGCGCCTCGAACAAGGACCTCAGCGCCGCGGCCCGCTCCCTCGCCGTGGAGTCCCTCGCCTTCATCGACCACAAGTCCGCCGCCGACGCCATGATCAAACTCTGCGCCGCCGCCTCCCCCGTCAAAGCCGAGGCCTCCGCCTGGCTCCTCAAGCGCGGCACCGGCGAGTGGCAGAAGTACGACATCCAGAAGGCCCTCAAGGAAACCGGCATCTACGACCCCGACACCATTCAGGTCACCGCCGCCCCGCTCCCCGAGCCCCCCAAGGAGAGCACCCTCCCCCCTCTCGCCGACATCCTCGCCATGAAAGGCGACGCCGAGAAGGGCAAGACCACCGCCATGCGCTGCATCACCTGCCACCACATCAACGGCACCGGCCCCAGCTACGCCCCCGACCTCCGCGGCTGGGGCAAGGGCCAAACCCCCGAAGTCATCGCCCGCTCCATCGTCGAACCCTCCGCCGAAATCTCCCACGGCTACGCCGGCACCACCGTCGAACTCAAGGACGGCGGCCTCATCCACGGCCTCGCCCTCACCGACAAGAATGCCGACCCCGTCATCATCCAATCCATGGGCGGCATCACCCAACTCGTCCCGAAAAAGCACATCAACAAAGTCAGCGACCTGAACCGCTCCCTCATGCTCAGCGCCGACCAACTCCAACTCAAGGCTCAGGACGTCGCCGACCTCGTCGCCTTCCTCCGCAGCTACGAGTAACCCTGGCCTTCCCCTCCAACTCACTCATCCAAATCCGTTCCGCCATCCCGGAGGGATCCCAGCCATTAGCGCGGGGTCGAGGAGCAGAGCGACGACCACCCCGGGAAACCCCATCCCGAAAGGACTGAGCACCCCAAGGAGTTCCAGCAGCGCCCGTTCTCCCCTCGGCTTCTTCCCACGGATACGATCGCTCCGCGCCCAGACCTTTGTTGGGCCTTCTGATCGCGAGGATTCCCACGATCCCAAGGAGTGCCCCTCCCCCTGATAACCGATAACCAGGCCACCGGCCTCACCCCAACTCCAGAAACAGCGCCGAACAAGCCTCCAGCTTCGGCAGCGCCAGCCCTTGCGTCGGCAACTGCCCCCGCTCCGCCTCGCCCTCCCAATCGGTCATCAACCGATCGCGAAAGAGGACCCGCTCCCGCCGCATCCCCAGCCACCCCAGGGCATGTTCCGGCACCCGCACCCGGACACCCTCCATGCTCGCCGTGCCGTGCATGTTCACCACCACCAGGAAAGTCTGCCCGCCCGGTCGCCGCTCACTCCGCAAAAACACATACAGCCAATGCCCGCTCGTCGTCTCCAGACCCACCCGCCCGAAATTCGGGTTTTCCAAATTCGCGTGATTCAATCCGTAAAACCATCCCCGCTCGAATCCCGGCTCCCCGCACAGGCGCATCAGCTTCCCATACCACTCCCGCAACTCCCGCTGCTCCATCGACAGCTTCCCGCCATCATAGCGATGCCCGTTCACCCACTTCGCCAACTCCGGCAGCGCCCCGTAATCAAAAATCGAACTCCGCCCGTCATCCCCGCTGAACCCCTCCGCCCCAATTGCCGGCTCCCCCACTTCCTGCCCGTTGTAAAGCATCACCGGCCCACCGCCGATCCCGAAGGCGATCGCCGACACCGCCCGCCCCACCTTGGAACCCAACCCACCCCAGCGCTGCGGATTCGCCAGCCGCACCTCGTCATGATTCTCCCCATAGCGCACCATGGCATGCAGCCGGTCAATCGCCCACACCAGCTCATCGATGTCGTTCGCCCACTTCTGCCCCTCGTAGATCGCCTGCAGCCGATGATACAGCGGCCCGTCATAGACCCCCTCGAACCCGCTCTTCAACAAAGCCCCCACCACATCCTCATCGGTCAGCTTCGCCGGATCCCCGTCATAGGCCTCCGCCATGAAAAACACCTGCTCCTCCCGCTTCCGGGCCCGCCGGATCACCCACTTCCAGAACTCCATCGGCACCATGTGCGCCATGTCCACCCGGAAGCCCCCCACCCCCAGCTCCTGCCAGAACTCCAGCACCGCATCCATCTTGCGCCAGGTGTCCGGCACCGTCCCGGGATGCCCATCCGGCCCCGGCAGATGACTCGTGTCCCGCCCCGTCGTGAAGTCATGCCCGTAGTTCAACTTCACCGTCTCATACCAATCACAAATCGCCGGATCCCAACTCACCACATTGTTGCCCGTCACCCGGCCGACCTCCTTCTCCTGCTCGAAGAGTCCGTCACAGCCCGGCTGATTCCCCGCCGGTAGCTTCAGGGGCGGCCCGCCTCCCGGATGAATCCCGCCCAGGTAGTAGAAGTTGTTGTCCCGGTCAAAAAAGCGATCGGTCCGGTCCTTCCTCCCGAAACTCAGGTTAGGCATGACATCCGAATGATAAGAACGCGCCACGTGGTTCGGCACGAAATCAATGATCGTCCGCAGCTCCGCCGCCTCACAGCGCTTCAGCAGACCCCGAAACTCCACCAGGCGCCGCGCCGGATCCACCGCGTAGTCCGGACACACATCAAAGTAGTCCTTGATCGCATACGGACTCCCCGCCTTCCCCTTCAGGATGTCCGGATCATCCGCCGGCCGATCCACAAAGCTCGTCCCGCTGGCCTGCTCCAGCACCCCCGTCAGCCACACATGCGTGAACCCCATCCCCCGCAGCGCCTCCAAGGCCGTCGCATCGATGTCCACGAACTTCCCGCAGCCATTCTCCGCCAAGGTCCCGTCCACCTTGCGGGTCAGGTTGGTGTTGCCGAAATGGCGCACCATCAACTGATAGATCCGCGGCCGCACCATATCGCCCGCCGCTGACTCCCTCTGCTCCTCCATCATCATCCCTAGTGAAATCAGGTTTCGGGCCGTCTGAACAGCCCCATCACCGGGACGGTAGGGGACGGTCGCTCCGCGCCGTCCGGCTGTTCCACCTCCCGCAAACACCTCA
>JAQCFL010000092.1 GCA_027619375.1 Verrucomicrobiota bacterium
GATCCATGCCGAACACTCTTGGTTTCCAACCGCCAAGCCGATTCCCCACCCGATCCCCCCATCACCTTCACACCACCACCTTCCCTCCATCAGGCAGCACCTCTCCCCTCCGGCAATCGACTCGGATTCTGCAACTTTCCCAACACAAAAATTCCCCCCCAATAGCGGTGCCCCCGAAACAATCACCAACCCCATCCCCACCACCAGCATCGCCACCGGCACCAGCACGCCCAGCGCAATCAGAAACCAGCCAAACACCCGATGTGGTCGCTGACTCCGACGCAGGCGTTTCACCGCCTCATCAGCCCCCCCTTAAAACACCGCCGCCAACTCCTCCGGCTTCATCTTCCCGATCAGCACGAAAGCCTGGTCATCACTGCTCCACGCCACCGAGGACCAGCCGCTGACCTTGCAGCCATGGCAATTGTCTTTGGCCTCGGCCAGGGAAGAGAGCACCCCCTCCACATCCTTACGCTCCAAGGTCACCATGTGCACCACCTGCCCGCTCTTCAACTTGAAGCAGATCATCGCCGCCTTGGTGTCGTTCAAGGGCAGGATCTTGCACCCGATCCCCTCCTCCCGAGAAAGCCCGGCCGGGAACGCCATCGGTGCCGGAGCGCCGTTCTCCTTCAACCAATCCACCAAGGCCACCGGATTCTCATGCCGCGTATCCAGAGCAAAATCGTCGCTCCCCAGGGCCTCGATCGTCAACCGCTCCACCTGATGCGCATTCAGACCCGTCCCGCCCGTCATCTGCACCGCCACGAAAGCCCCCAGCACCACCGCCGCAGCCAAAGCCAGCGGCCGCTTCCAGTTCCAACGCGACGCGGCCTTCATCGGCACCACGCCTTCCTGCTCCATCTTCATCGCCGCCAAAATCTGATCGCGCAGCCCCTCCGGCGGACGCACCGAAGCCAGCGCACCCACAAAGACCGCATCCATCTCCGAAAACTCCTCCCGCGCCTCTCCCGCCAACACCGCCAGAATGCTCTCCCGCAAATCCTCCGGAATCTCCACCGCATTCAAAGCCTCTGCAAAAGCCGCATCAGTGGCCCGCTCATGCGCCAGCCAATCACCGACCTCACGATCCGCCGCAGCCACCGCAAGGGCTTCCGCAAATGCAGGATCAACCGCATCCGCTCCATCCGGGCGGAAACTCTGCAGCACAAATTTTGCCTCTTCCTTATCCATTGGTCTGTTTCAGGGCGTCAGGGTTGAATTCCAAAATCTTCTTCGGCGCACTGGCCGGCTCCGCCGTCATCTTGCGCCGCAGCTGTTCCTTCCCGCGCGAGATCCGCGACATCACCGTGCCGATCGGCACATCCAATATCTCCGCGATCTCCTTGTAGGAATTTTGCTGCAGGTAAAAAAGGGTGAGCGGGGCGCGGAAGGTCTCTTCAAGCGCGTCGAGCAACTCCAGGGCCCGTTGCCCGTCCAAATGCCGCTCCGCATCCGGCTCGTGCGCGGGCAGCAAATGCTCGGCATCCCCCAACTCCCGCTCCGGAAACTTCGCGGCCCGCCGGGCACCACTGAGATACTCGCGGTAGAGCGTCGTGAAGAGCCATGTCTTCGCCTTGCCCCGGTCCTTCAACTGGTGCCCCTTCTCCGCCCAGATCACGAAGGTCTGCTGCACCAGGTCCGCCGCCCGGTCAGGGCTCTTCGCGAGCGAATACCCAAAGCGATAAAGCGCCTGATAATGGGCATCAACGAGCTCTTTAAATTCGGTCATTACAGCGTTCCTCAAACGAGGTATCGCACATGAGAGCCGCCCGGTCCTGAATTATTCCTCACCAGTCGAAATTTTGTCAAAATTACCCCCCCCCAGCCCGTAGAGCCATCCACCCATGCGCATTCTTGCCCTCGCCCTCCTCCTCACCGCCGCCCCCCTCGGTGCCCAAATCACCCTCGACCAGCAGAAGGACCGCCTCCGCGTCGAGATCGACGGCAAGCTCTTCACCGAATACCGCGCCGACAAGAAAGTCCCCTGCCTCTACCCTCTCATCAGCCCTTCCGGCGGAGGACTCACCCGCAACTACCCCCTCACCGAGGCCTCCAAGGGCGAGGAAACCGACCACCCCCATCACGTCTCCATGTGGTTCACCCACGGCCTCGTCAACGGCGTCGATTTCTGGGCCCAGCACCTCGCACGCAAGGGCACCATCGTCCACAAGGCCTTCCTCCACAGCGGCACCGAAAGCGCCAGCAAGGGTGGGGCCTCCACTCAACACGCCTCATTCACGGTCAACCTTTCCTGGGAGGAAGGCGACACCGTCCACCTCACCGAAGTCCGCACCTACCAAATCACCGCCAGCGGCAAGACCCGCACCATCGATGTCACCTCCGTCCTCACCGCGCCCAATGCCGACGCCGTCTTCGGCGACACCAAGGAAGGCTCCTTCGCCCTCCGCCTCACTCCCACCATGCGCCTGCAGGGCAAAGTTGCCAAGGGATCCATCCTCAACAGCAACGGCGAAAAGGATGGCGACACCTGGGGCAAACGCGCCGCCTGGGTCGCCTACTCCGGTCCCGACGACTCCGGCGCACCCGCCGTGGTCGCCGTCTTCGATCACCCCTCAAACCTCCGTCACCCCACCTGGTGGCACGCCCGGGACTACGGCCTCCTCGCCGCCAATCCCTTCGGCCAAAACGCCTTCGAAGGAAAGAAGGACAAACACCTCGGCGACTACACCCTCAAGAAGGGCGAGAGCATCACCTTCCGCTACCGCGTCCTCCTCCATCAGGGCGACACCAAGTCCGCCGCTCTCGAGGAGGCCATGAAGTCCTTCTCCTCCGAAAAATGATCTGACCCACCATCGCGTCAGACACCACGAAACGCCGCCACTTTCTCAACTCCTCCCTCTTCGCCGGAACCTACACTCTCCTCGCCCACTACGGCACCCATTCCCTCCCCCCCGGCAAAGCCACCGACCCCGAGGAAATCGCCGCCGCCATCAAGGACACCCCCGTCGTCCTTGAGTCCTTCGAACGCATGCGCGAACACCTCCCCTCCAACGGCCTCAAGGACATCAACCCCGGCCTCGGCGTCCCCCTCACCATCGACCCCAAAACCGAACAGTTCATCGGCAACTTCGCCGACAAGGCCAACGCCCTCGACCGCGAATTCTACCGCGATGAATTCAAACTCCCCAACGCCTGAATCACTCCCCCAACACCGCCCGCACCGCCTCCACCGGCACGGTGTTCTTCACCACCATCTGGAAATTCTCCTGATCCCCGTCCTTCGTCTTGTCATAGTAGATACTCTCCGTGCTCGACACCATCCCCACCACTTCCCCCGCCGCGTTGAGCTCCGGTCCGCCCGACGACCCCCGCGCATAGTCCGCCGTGATCGACATCATCACGTGGCCATCCTTGTCCTTCCGCCCACGCGCCACGTGGTAGCGCGCCACCTCCCCGGAAGTCTGCAGGAAGAACTCTTGGTTGGGGTGGCTGATCACCCGCACCTTGTCCCCCACCTCGGCCGCCGCCCCCAGCGCGAGCCGCTGGAACCCCTCCCCCTTCACCCGGAACACCGCCACGTCCGAGGCCTTGTCCGCTGCCAGGATCTCCGTCACCGGCCACACCTCCCCGTCCCGCGAAGCCACTCCGTAGGCCGCGCCGCTGGCCTTCTCAAAAGTTCGTCACCATCACCCCGTCCGAACTCAAGCACCATGCCGTCGCCGCGCCACCCGCATGCCAATGTTCGCACTTCTCGCACTTGTAGACCGAGGAGAGCATGAAGACCGCCCCGCTCAAGGTCGCATAGTCCGTCTTCTCCGGTGCCTCTCCCCGAATCTCCACCTTGCAGGTGGCCGGCGCCTTCTTCACCGCCTCCACCAGCGCCTCTCCCGTCACCACCCCGTCCCCCTCGGCCGACTTCCCGAGCTCCGCCACCACCGCCCCAATCAGCTTCGCATCATCCATCACTAGGGGCTTCCCCTGCACCGCCGTCACCAAGACCACTGCCAGCAACCTGCGAGTCATGCCGCAGGATGCCTCCCTCCCACCACCCTGCCAGCAGAAAAGCGCCTTTTCCCCGGCACGCACACGCTTCGTTCCGCCGATCACGCCAGGGTAGCGTGCCGGGTTCCGCATCCCTGCGAAACCCGCCGGTGCCGCCCTCCGACATCGAGACCAGGGAACCGCTGCACATTCCCACCCTCCGGTGCCGGACCGGGAAAGCTCTGCCCCGGAGCGCCCCGAGACAGGCGAATTGGGGCCAGTCCCTCCAATTCCATACCTTCCACCTTGACCCCGGCAATCACGCCGATCAAAATCCCCCCCAATAAGAGCTCAAACCAGCATTCCCGCCCCTTCAGCTCCCGGCACCCCCGCCATCCTAGCCATCCTCGCCTCCTAACCGCCATCCGACCCGGCGCGGAAATGGGAATTTCCAGCAATTGAAAGCCTTCGTCTTGCTCTCGCTCGCGGCCCCCGCGCTGGCCCTGTCCGAGGTGCCCGGCACGAATCCGTATGCCGAAGAAGTCCTGCAGGACGAACCGGCGGTGTACTTCCGGTTTGAAGACGGCGATCCGAAGCACGGCGCGCCGGTTCACAATGCATCCACCGCAATGCGGACCGGTCCGAACGGCATCTATCAACAGACGGTGGAACACACGGCGGGTCCGAGCGCGATCGGCGGACGTGCCGCCTCGTTTGACGGAGCGGGCTTTATCGAGATTCCCCATCACCCCCTGTTTGACGCGGAGGACCTCTCGGTTGAGTTCTGGTTTCGCACCTCCCAGCCCTTCGACCGCAAATTCTGGCCCGGAAGCGCCACCTTCGTTACCAAGGCCACCGCGGGATGGGGGTCCGGGGACTGGACGATCCTGGGTGGAGGCTTGAAGGGGGGCGAAAACGAGGGGCGCGTGCTCGCGGGAGTCGGCCCGAAAGATGGGGACGACCTGGTGCTCGCGTCGGGGACCGGGCTCAACGACGATCTTTTTCATCACGTCGTCTGGACGCGCACCCGCACCGGGCGGAACTACTTGTATGTCGATGGAACGGTCCGCGCCACCGGGCAGGACAAGGCCGGAACGATCAACAATGCCCGCCCGATCCAGATCGGCGGCGACAAGGGCGATAGCAGGGGCTCCTTCTTTAAAGGGGAGATCCTGGCGTTCGCGATCTACCCGCACCTCCTTGCGAAGGAACGCGTTCAGGCACATTTCATCGCAGGCCATATCGATCCGCGCCTCCCACCACCGGCAACACGGGCGGTGGATTTCGTGCGGGACATCAAGCCTCTGTTCCAGAAGACCTGCTACAAATGCCACGGGCTTGAGAAGAACAAGGGCGGCTTGTCGCTGGCCACCCGGGCCCGCGCCATGGATGGCGGCGACGATGGCCGCGTCATCGCCCCCGGCAAGAGTGCGCTCAGCCCGCTCGTGCGGCGCATCGCGGCACTGGAGGAAGACGACTCCATGCCGCCGGAGGGAGAGACGCTGGGCGCCGAGCAGATCGGTCTCATCCGCGCATGGATCGACCAGGGCGCAATCTGGCCGGAGAGTGCGGACGAAATCGATCCGCGGATCGCGAAGTCCGCCGAGCACTGGTCCTTCAAGCCCCTAATCAGGCCCGCCGTGCCGAGCCCCGGCAACCCGCGATGGGCGAACTCCCCAATCGACGCCTTTATTCTCGCCCGCCTCGACCAGGAAAAGCTGCACCCCACACCGCCGGCGACGAAGGAAGCTCTGCTGCGGCGCGTCACCTTCGACCTGACCGGACTGCCCCCTTCCCCTGACGAGATCCGGGCCTTCGTCCGCGACGCGCGCCCGGAAGCTTACGCTGATGTCGTCGACCGGCTCTTGTCCTCGCCAGCCTATGGCGAGCGCTGGGCACGGCATTGGCTGGACCTGATGCGCTACGCGGACTCCGGCGGCTATGAGACGGACATCTACTACGAGCAGGCCTGGCGCTACCGCGATTACGTGATTCGCAGTTTCAACGAAGACAAGCCCTACGACTGTTTTCTCATGGAACAGGTGGCCGGCGATGAGCTCTGGCCCGAAGAGGCGGAAGCCATGCAGGACGCGGTGGCGGTCTGGACGCTGGGTCAATGGCAGAACGCCCTCGACGCGTTTCCGGAAATGCTGGAATACGTCCGGCGAACCGATCAGGTCGTGACGTTCAGCGAAGCCATGCTCGGCCTTTCGGTCGGTTGCGCGAATTGCCATCATCACAAATACGACCCGATCAGTCAGCGCGATTACTTCGGACTGGAAGCCATTTTCGCCGCCAGCGAGACCTGGGACAAAAACCGCAACCGGAAGGCGTGGGGCAAGGGTGAACAATCCAGCTATCGCATTTACCGACACGCCCCGACGCCGACCACCATTCATCTCCTCGCCCGCGGTGAATTGGATCAGCCGCGCGGCCGGGTCTCACCCGCGCTGCCGGCTTTTCTTCCCGGCGGAGGATCCCTGCCGGACGGCCCCGATGAACACAATCAGCGTCGCAGCCGCCTGGCCCGATGGCTGGTCTCCCCTCAAAATCCGCTCACCGCCCGCGTGATGGCGAACCGGGTCTGGCAATGGCATTTCGGTCAGGCACTCGCTCCGACGCCCAACGATCTCGGAATGCACGGGCTGCCGCCTTCCCATCCGGAATTGCTGGATTGGCTGGCGAGTGAACTGGTGGCCGGGGAGTGGCGCTTGAAGAAGCTCCATCGGTTGATCCTGCTTTCATCGACCTACCGCCAGTCCGCCCTGCGGGAGCCCGGGGCGATCGCGATTGATCCGCAAAATGCATGGCTGGCCGGCTTTCCGCGGCGCCGGCTGGAAGCGGAAGAAGTCTGGGATCATCTGCATGCAACGGCCGGAACCCTGGACCGAAAGGCCTTCGGCAAGCCCTTCGTGCCGAAGCTCTCCCCGGAGGAGTTGGCGGGGATCTACGGACTCGACGACAAGCCCGGGAACAAGTGGCCGGTGACGGAGGAACAGAACCGCCGCGCCCTGTACATCCTCAACCGCCGCTCCTTTCGCTTCCCTTTTTTCGAGGCCTTCGATCCGGCGAACAATGGCGCCAGTTGTCCGGTGCGACAGTCAACCACGGTTCCGGCACAGGCCCTCACCTTGATGAACAACCCCACCGTCGCGGACCAGGCCCGGGCCATGGCCGGGCGCCTCACGCGCGACGCCGGCACCAACTTGCGAAAATGGCTGCAGGAGGCCTGGTTGCTTGCCTACAGCCGAGAGGCCAGCGACAGCGAGTTGATGCTGGCTCTCGAGTTCATCAACCAATCGGAAGCCGCGCATGCCATGACTGGACACGCCGCTCCGCGCGCCACCGCCCTGATCGAGTTCTGCCTGGCCATCATGAACACGGCGGAATTCATCCACACCAACTGACGAACCCGCGCATGCACCCCGTTCACAACCTTTCGCGAAGAGCCTGGCTGAACAAGGCCGGCATGGGCATGGGCGCACTCGCCTTGATGGATCTGCTGGGCAGAGAAATTCAGGGGGCCGAACATCCGCTGGCGATCAAATCCACCGATCTCCCCCCGCGGGCAAAGGCGGTCATCTCCCTGTTCATGCATGGCGGACCGAGCCAGGTGGATACCTTCGATCCGAAACCCCTCCTCGCCAAATTCGCGGGTCAGAAACTTCCCGCGAGCTTCGGAAAGCTCAACCTGGAATTCACCAAGTCCAGCGAAGCGAGAATTCTCGCCAGCAACCGGCAGTTCAGGAAATGCGGAAAATCGGGCATCGAGATGTCGGATATTTTTCAACATCTTCCCGGCGTCGCGGATGAATTGGCGGTGATCCGAAGTTGCTCCCATACAGATTTCAATCACGCCCCCGCGCTGTACCTGGCGCATACAGGCACCAGTCAGATGGGGCGCCCGAGTCTTGGGTCCTGGGCCATCTACGGGCTGGGTTCGGTCTCTGACAACCTGCCGGGCTATGTGGTCATGCGGGACGGGCCCTTGAAGGGCGGCCCGGTCACCTATGGAAATGGATTCCTGCCCGCGAACTTCCAGCCGACGGAATTACGCGCGGCCGGCACGCCGATTCTCTATCTCAACCGACAAGCTGAAAGCAGCGGCGACGATCAACGTCGTATCCTCGATTTCTCACAGCAGCTCAACCGCCGGTACCTGACCGCGAAGAACGAAGACCCGGATGTTTCCGCTCGCATCGCGGCTTGCGAACTCGCTTTCCGAATGCAGTCCTCGGCCCCGGAGGCGGTGGACATCAGCAACGAACCGAAGAACGTGAAGACCCTTTACGGCCTGGATGACAACGACAGTCGCCCCTTCGGCACTCAATGCCTGAAAGCACGCCGTCTGGTGGAACGCGGGGTTCGCTTCGTCCAACTCTATCACGGCGGCGGGGGCGACGGCTGGGATACTCACGGGGGGAACGACGCCAAACATCTGCGCAACGGGAAGCAGGTCGATCAACCGATCGCGGGCTTGATCACCGATTTGAAAAATCGCGGCCTGCTCGATACCACCCTGGTCATCTGGGGCGGCGAGTTCGGAAGAACCCCGACCTCGGAGGGATCGGATGGGCGGGACCACAGCCCCTATGGATACTCCGTCTGGATGGCGGGAGGCGGGATCAAAGGGGGCACCATCTATGGCTCCACCGATGATTTCGGATTCAAGGCGGAGCGGGATCCCGTTCAGGTGAGGGATCTCCACGCGACCATCCTGCATCTGCTCGGGCTGAAGCACGATCACCTCACCTTCTACTTCCAGGGCGTCGAGCAACGCCTGACCCAGATCGACGGCGAAAGCCGCGTGATCCACGAAATCCTTGCCTGACAGGCGGGCCCATCCCGATTCCATCGGGGTAAGTTCCACCGATTTGTAATTCTCCTGACAAAGAAGATGGGTATCGCTTGACCCACTGCAGCAACAGGCAGCACGGCCGCACCGGAACCCGCTGGGAGGAGCACCTCCAATCGGTCGATTCCTGGCACCCCCTTCACCTCCTCCGCCACTTCGTCAGCAAAGCCACCGTCCACTGAAACTTCCGCGCCGTCTCCCGAATCAAAAACGCCTCATCCCGCTCCTCCACCAGCTCAAAACTCCCGCCCAACTCCGCCTCCAACCACTCCCGCGTCCCCGCCGGCGGCCAGTGCCCCGGCGTCGTGAATTCCTCCAACCACGTGCACGGCGTCGTCAACACCAACTCCCCCCCCGCTTTCACCAACTCCGGCAACCGCGCCAACAAGAGCCCCGGCTCCGTCAACCGACACAACAAATTCGCCGCCAGCACCCGATCAAAGGCCCCCAGATCCTCCCGCAAATGCATCGCATCCCCCTGCTCAAAGCGCACCTCTCCCACCCCCTCCGGCAAACCCACCTCCACCGCCGTGCGCACCGTCCCCTCCTCCAGGCGCCGCACCACCGCCTTCCCCTCCCGCCCCATCCGCGCCGCCGCCTCCACAAAGGCCCGCGAGTAATCTATCCCAATCACCTCCTCCGCCTCCCGCGACAACTCATACGCCGAACGCCCCACCGCACACCCCAGATCCAAAGCCCTTCCCACCTTCCCCGGCGAAAATCTTTTCACAATCCGCGACGGAAACTCCAACGCCGCCACCGGCCCTCCCTCCCAACTCAAAATCTGCGACGCCGTGCCGTAGTGGAACAACAAGTATTCCGACACCAACTTCTCCGTTTCGTAGATGTTCCCAGCCATCAATGCATCGGCACCTCCCCGTCCTTCATCGCTCCCTCCTCATAAAAAAAATCCTCCCGGTCGTGCTTCGGCACCGGAATGTTGATGATCGTCAACTTCCCCACCGCCCGATGCCGGCACCCCGGTCTGATCAACACCGCACTCATCGGCTTCACCGGCACCATCTCCCCATCCAACTCCAGGTGCCCCTCCCCCTCCAAGACCAGATAAATCTCCGCCGTCTTCTCATGGTAATGCGAGGTCGGCTCATCCTTCACCTTCAAATAATGCACCGAAGCAGGCGCGTCCTCCACATCCACAAAAGCCCGCCGCACCGTCCCGCAGCAACACCGATCCTCCGGTGCCTCCAGCAAATCCACCTTGTGATAGCGCTTCATGAAGTAATTCTAGCCCCTCAACGCCCCGCTGCCAAGGCCGCCATGATGTAGCGACTCGGCCGGAAGTTCTCGATGATCACCTCCTCCTGATCCCCCCGCTTCATCCGCACTTCCTTCACGTTGAAGTTCGGCGTCTTGTGCGGCGCAAAGAGGATGTCGTCGTGCGTGCTGTTCTCATGCTTCTTGAACATCTCCGGCACGATGTCCCCCCCCAGATGATCATCGCGCCCCGTCGCCAGGTGGCAGGTCCCCAGCACCTTCTCATCCTGGATGTCCTGATACGACACCGGCAACACCTGCGTCCCGAATCCCAACTCACCCAGCGTCCCGGTCATCGGATCATCCTGCAACCGCGCGTTGTGCGCATCGATCGTCGCCTGGTTCCCCTCGATCAAGGTCGACCGCTTCACATCGCGATCCACCACATCCAGCACGCCCAGCGTCCCGTCTTCATACTTCATCGGAAACTGCCCGTTCGCATCACGCGGCACGAAGTACACCTCCCCCGCCGGCAGGTTCGCCACGTCCGGCGTCTTGCCGCGACACAACCCGTGCGACTTCTGCGCCTCCTGCCCGCCCAACTCCAACCTCGCCGTCAAGATCCGCCCGTCCTCCAACTCGAAATCAATTTCCACCGAATCCGCCTTGTTCATCGCCATCCGGATCCGCTCCGCATCGGCCGACACTTCCTCATAGTCCACCGCCAGTCCCGAGTTCAGGATCACGTCGTTCATCCCGTGCATCGTCGCCCCGCGAAACCCGAACACCTTGCACTTCGCCGTCAACGGCGCGGTCGCCGAAAAGGTCCCGATGTGCAGGATGATGTCGTAGCGCGGATAGATGTCCCGATCAAACGACAAGGCCTTGCCTTCCGCATCAAATACCTCCTCCGGCAAATCCAGATTCGATCCGTAAGTGCAGCGATGCGCAAACATCTCCCCCCCACTCGTTCCCAACGCCTCGTGCCCTCCGTCCCGCAGCCCCTCATAAAAATACCGATACGCATTCTTCTGCGCCTCGTGCCCCTCCTCCTCCAGAAACGCATAGCCCTTCATCCGCTCCGCCGGATCATCAAAGTCTGTCAAAATACAGATCCGACACCCCTCCGTGGGGTCAAAAACGGTCCGCAACAATTTCACCAGGTTGAACTCCGGAAACTCCCGCTTCTCAGGACTCAGCAGGATCTCTTCGGCCAAATACCCCGGCAGGACGGACACACTCTCTGCGGACATGCTGCCCACCCTAGAAAGGAATCCCCCCCACGCAACGGGTTTTTCGCGCCAATTTGTGCCCGACTGCAACCCGGCAACCTTCAGACGACAATCATCCGCCAATCTCACCTCTCCCAACCTCTCCCCTTGGATATTGGACATCCCTTGTTGGCTGTTGGATATTCACCCCCCCCCCCCCCCCCCCCCCCCCCCCCCCCCCCCCCCCCCCCCCCCCCCCCCCCCCCCCCCC
>JAQCFL010000093.1 GCA_027619375.1 Verrucomicrobiota bacterium
GGTGGGATGGCTCGGATCGAACTCTTTGACCCCCGTCTGAACGCGGGGGCCTACATCACCAAGGACCTTGCCCGACTCGGGAACGCTTCGCTCTCGCGCGGCTTCCATGAGACCGGCAAGTTCTCCTGGGGGGACTGCACACTCACGATCGCCAATTCGGTCTGGAAGGCTGCTGCCAATCAACAGCGCCTCCAAGACAGGACCCACACAGGGCGATAGGGTGCGTTCAGCAAGGGCGAGCGTCAACACGCTGCACTTGAAACTCGGTTCCTTCCAAGGCTCGGTTGTCCGATGCGCGCGGTAGCGCGCGCGGACTCCGGGCCGGGAAGGTCGCTTGAAGGGGAGGTGTGTACCGATCACTCGAACAGATGAGACTCTCACCCAATCTCAAAACGATTTGCGTGACCCCCTATTCTCAATGTCAACTTGTTTGGACTGACCCCTATCCATTCCTCAATAAATTAAGACTGACCCCTATTTCCTGCCTCTCCGGTGTCAATTCGGTGCGCAACAACGAACTGGTGGGGAGTCATTTGTTGTTAGGAAGCCCAATGATGAAGCGGTTTACTCCATTTCCTCACGTTGCTAATGATCAACCATTTCAACTGCACAAAATGCGATGTTCCCATTTCGTGGACTAACTACTGTAGCATTTACTTTCCCGTCGGAAATGAAGGTGAATTCCCAATCCATCGCACCATTTCCCTCAAACACTTCTCCAAACAGATTGCGAAAATTCCCAGCGACAACCTTCGGCGCTCCGTCTCGATCAGTGCCAGCTTGGAACTCGAATACACTCCGCTCAACAACGAATGCATATGCAACCGTTCGAGTGCGATTTACTGTGCCACCAGTCCGGTCGCACCTCCAACCTCTACTCACGTTTACATCGTTTGGAAAAGAATCTCGGAAAGGAAGTTCGTCAAAGAAGTTTGCTACCGAGGGGGCAGGAACCTCATTCCAAGTGTCTTTAAGCTCTCGCGGCTTGCCGCATGAGGAAACTACGCAGCATACCACAAGACTCCACAACGATAGCACCACGATATAAATATTCCTGATCACTATTTCACGCTAATTCGTTTTGGACCTCCGTAATCAAACGTCACGTCGAAGGGAAGCTCTGCGTCAAGAAGCTTGTCGCCCAGAAGATCTGTGCTAACTTCAACCCAATTTACCCCATCGACATCGTTTCTACTTTCATTGTAGCTCTTGGCATCCATTAGATCATACCATTTGCCCTCGCCATTGATATCGGTAGCGATCGCGACTTTTTCCCCATTTTTAATTTCTACACAGACCTTACCTTTTAGATCGAAGTATACTTTGTCGGGACTTGTCGCTCCAACCATAGACAAGACAGTAGTCCAAGCTTCATCCATATAGTTATCGGCATATCCGCCTCCCTGATCTTCTAATTGATATTCGCCTAGAGGTGCAGGCAAATAGTCCTTTCTCAGAATCTTCTCTACGAGCTTGGTGAAATCATCAGCTGCACCGCCTTTCAGCTCATCAACAAGATCATCCAAAGAAAGTTGTTCCACCTTGGTGTGATCGCCCCACGCCAAGGGTCCGTACAAAAACCTTACAATATTGTTAGTGTATGCTTCCGCTAGCTTTGAATCCAAATATCCAAACCTCCCAAGTATATCCAAATCATTCACTCCATCATTTCCTACAAAGGCGTAGAGGTTCACCCCCCCTCGTTCTCCGATCGGATCTCTAGAAATCCACCTTCCCGTCACCGGATCGTAAAACCTGAACCCGTAATAGTATATCGGTCTCTGGCACTGGGGTAGGGAGGGGTGTTTTCTGCGGCGGGGTGTGCGGGAAGGTGGAACGTAGGCGTAGGGAGGGCTGGGTTTGGGGCGGGAAGGGAGGATGGGGAGGAGGAGGGTGCAGAGGGTAAGTGCCTGGACGGCAGGGCGATGGGACGGATGGGTGTCAATGCGGGGGAGGGAGCGGGCTTGATGGTGATAGGGGTGGGTGCGGGGGAAGGCATCGATTGTTGCGGTGGCGGAGGGGAGTGATAGGGGACGAGCGGAAGTATGCTCGTTCGGGGTGGGGACTTTGGTCGAGGGGGAGGCGGGCCTCGGTGTGGCGATCGGGCGTAGTGGTGGGGCGAGAGGGTTTGAAGAGGGTGATTGCGTCGTCGTGGCAGAAAGGAAGGGGTAGAGGAACAGGGAGAGGAGGGCCCCGATCGCGATCATGGTGAGCAATCTGGTTGGGCGGATTGGGGCGCGTTGTTGGGAGATGAGAAATGGAGGGCTCCACGGCATGCAGTAAGCAGAATAGCGGGGAGGGGAGGGACGGCGAGCAGGAACTTGCTTGCATGCTGCTTTCGGCAGGGCGCTTTCGTGGTTGGGTTTCGACGTGGTGGGGGGGATGGGCGGAACGTCCGCTGCTGGCACCCCATCCGGGGTGCTCGCTTGTCTCGGGGCGTCGTTTCCCGGGGTGGTCGTCGCTCCGCTCCTCGACCCCGCGCTACTGGCTTGAACCCCTCCGGGGTAAAGAATCGATGTTCACCGGGCTCACCGGGCTTGGGGTGCTCACCTTGCTTGTCGCGCTTGTCGTGCTTGCCGTGCTTGCCGTGCTTGCCGTGCTTGTCGTGTTTGCCGTGCTTGCCGTGCTTGCCGTGCTTGTCGTGTTTGCCGTGCTTGTCGTGCTTACCGGGAGAAGGTGTCGGCGGTGGGGGAAGAGGCCTGGGTTTGCCGGGCTTGGCGGTTGGCGGCGAGGTGGGTGAGGCAGTGGTAGGTGTCCTCGGGGTCGGCGCTGATTTCGGCGGCGAGGGTTTCGGCGGTTTTGGGGGTGGCGCTGAGATGGGCGCGGACTTTGGCGAGGAGGTCTAGGAAGATGCCGGCGGCGGCCTTGCCCGCTTCGACGCCGGGTTGGTGGTAGGCGTTGATGTTGACCAGGCTGGCGTAGAGGGAGACGGTGCGCTCGAAGAGGGCGATGAGGAGACCGAGGGTGAAGGGGGTGACCTCGGGGATGGAGATGGTGATGGAGTGGCGGCCGGATTCGTAGAGGGCCTTGCGGGTGCCGCGGAAGAAGCCCTGCAGGAAATCGCCGGAGGTGTTGCCGGGCTCGACTTCGATGCTGTCGCCCTCGCGGCCCTGGCGGACCTCGATGAAGGTGGCGAAGAAGTTGTGCACGCCGTCGCGGAGTTGCTGGACGTAGGCGTGTTGGTCGGTGGAGCCCTTGTTGCCGTAAACGGCGATGCCCTGGTGGACGGTGTTGCCGTCGAGGTCCTTCTCCTTGCCGAGGGACTCCATGATGAGTTGCTGGAGGTATTTGGAGAAGAGGACGAGGGAGTCCTTGTAGGGGAGGACGACCATGTCCTTTTCGCCCTTGCCGTTGCCTTCGTGATGCCAGGCGAGGGCGAGTTGGAGGGCGGCGTTTTGGGCGGGGTCGTCGCGGCGGGTTTTCTCATCCATGGCCTTGGCCCCGGCGAGCATGGCGTCGAGGTCGATGCCCTGGAGGGCCATGGGGACGAGGCCCACGGTGGAGAGGACGGAGGTGCGGCCGCCGACCCAGTCCTCCATGGGGAAGGTGGTGATGAAGCCTTCCTGCTTGGCAAACTTGTAGAGTTTGGAGTCGTCTCTGGTGACGGCGATGGCTTGTTTGGCGAAGTTGAGGCCGGCCCGTTCGAAGGCGGTCTTCGCTTCGAGCATGCCGTTGCGGGTTTCGGGGGTGCCGCCGGACTTTGAAATGACCACGGCGAGGGTGCGGGAGAGGTCGAGACCGGCCAGGGTGCGGTCGATGCCGGCGGGGTCGGTGTTGTCGAGGAAGTGGGTGCGGAGGGGGGAGTTAGCGCCGACGGCGTCGTAGATGAGTTGGGGGCCGAGGGCGGATCCGCCGATGCCGATGATAAGGAGGGTGTCGAATTTCTCGCCGGAGGGGGTAGCGATCTCCCCGGAGTGGACTTTGGAGGCGAAGGCCTTGAGGGCGATGAGGGGTTCAGTGATTTGCTTGCGGATTTCGTCGTTGGGGGCGAGGGCGGGATTGCGGAGCCAGTAGTGGCCGACCATGCGTCCTTCGTCGGGGTTGGCGATGGCACCGGACTCGAGGGCCTTGCGGTCGCGGTTGGCGCGGGAGATTTTGTCGGCCATGTCCGCATGGAGGGAGGCGGGCAGGTCCATGAGGGAGAGGTCGAGGGTGAAGCCGAGGTCGGCGTAGCGCAGGAGGTGGCTGGAGTAGTTGGAGAAGGACATGGGGAGGGACGCTGCGGGTCTGGTTATCAGTTATTGGTTATCGGTTATCAGGGCCGGAGGGGGAGATAGTGGGGTGGACGGTGAAATCAAGGTTTGGCGGAAGGAGATGGATGAAAAGGATGCTGGTAGGTGATGAGTGAGGTGATGGGGGCGCCGTTGAGGAGGGAGCGGCCGTGGAGGGAGGAGAGTTCGATGAGGAAGGAGACGGAGACGATGTTGACCTGGAAGGCATTGAGGAGTTTGAGGGCGGCGGCGGCGGTGCCTCCGGTGGCGAGGAGGTCGTCGACGAGGAGAATGCGCTCGCCGGGGTGGACGGCGTCCTCGTGGATTTCGACGACGGCCTCGCCGTATTCGAGGGTGTAGGCCATGGAGCGGGTGGCCCAGGGGAGCTTGCCTTTCTTGCGGATGGGGACGAAGCCGGCCTTGAGGCGATCGGCGACGGCGGCGGCGAAAATGAAGCCCCGGGCGTCGATGCCGACGACCTTGTCGATTTTCGTGTCGCCGGCGGTGGCGGTGAGGAGATCGATGGAGAGGGAGAAGAGGGCGGGATCGCTGAGGATGGGGCTGATGTCCTTGAAGAGGATGCCGGGTTTCGGGAAGTCGGGGACATCGCGGACAGCGGCGGCGAGGGTGGTGGCGTCGGGCATGGGGATGTCATAGCGGGCCGGGGGAGGATTTCGACTTTGGATTTCTGCTTTTTGACGGCTTTGGAGGGTGGGATGAGGAGCAGGTTCCACTTGCATGAAGTGGGTCCGGAGGGCATGGAGGGGCATGGATAAGTGGCTGTTGTTCGGATCGACCATCTTGGTCGTGCTGGGCGGAGGACTGGGGGTGCTGGCTCTGCAGAAGAGGCAGCGCAGTCATTGGACGTTGGTTTGCATGCTGGGGGCGTTTGTCCTGCAATTGGCCTTTCTGGGGGTGCGGGGGGAGGCCCGGGGGGCGTGTCCGCTGGGGGACAATGGGGAGCGATTGGCCTTTTTGGCGTGGGCGCTGGTGTTGTTCTATTTGTTGGTGGGGCCGACATACCGCCTGTCCCTGCTGGGGCTGTTCACGGCGCCCGTGGTGGCGGTTCTCCAGTTGATGGCGCTGGCGCCGGGGATGATGGTGGAGCATCCCGAACGGGTGGCGGAGGTGAATGCGTGGGGAGAGGCCCATTCGGCGTTTTCGGTGTTGTCCTACGGGTCCTTTGCCCTCGCGGCGGTGGCGGGGCTGATGTTTCTGGTCTTGAACCGGCAGTTGAAGGAGCATCACCTGAACACGGGGCTTTTTGAGATCCTGCCGCCGGTGCGGACCTTGTCGGTGTCGGTGGTGCGGTTGACCATACTTGGGGTGGTGATCCTGACGGTGGGGATGGTGAGCGGGTTCTTGATGAAGCGGGATGGGGGCGAGGCGCATCTGGTGGCGGCGTTGGTGATCTGGGCGGCGTATCTTGCATTGCTCGTCGTGCATTTCTGGCGTGGGGTGACGCCTCGGCGGATGTCGCTCGGGGTCATCGCCCTCTTTGTTCTCTCCCTGATTGTTTTCTCCCTGGTGTAATGGAACTGGTTTGTCTTGGACTGAATCATCACACCGCACCCGTGGAGGTGCGGGAGCGGTTTGCCGTGTCCGAGGCGAAGCTGGGGGATGCGGCGGGGGAACTGAAGGGGATGGCCGGATTGCAGGCGGGGGTGGTGCTATCGACGTGCAACCGGACCGAGTATTATGCGTTGGCGGCATCGGAAGAGGATGGGCGGCGGCGCTTGAGGGATTACATGAATCGACACGCGGGGGAGGACATCGGCGACGAGCATGTTTATGCGAAGGCCGGGGGGGAAGTGGCGAGGCATTTGTGCCGGGTGGTGAGTGGATTGGATTCGATGGTGTTGGGGGAGACGGAGGTCTTTGGTCAGGCGAAGCGGGCCTATCAGTCGGCTTTGGAGGCCGGGCATACCGCAGGCGAGTTGAACCGGCTGTTTCAGAAGGCCTTCGGGGTGGGGAAGCGGGTGCGGACGGCGACCGGCATTCAAGAGGGGCAGACCTCGGTGGGGAGCGTGGCGGTGGATCTGGCGGAAAAGATCTTCGGGCATCTGCGGGACAGCCGGGTGATGGTGATCGGGGCGGGCGAGATGAGCCGCACCACCGCGCAGAGCCTCCTCTCGCGTGGGGCGCACAGCATTTTCGTGACGAACCGGTCCTACGACCGGGCGGTGGATCTGGCCAAGGAACTGGACGGGGAGGCGGTGCGATTCGACGACTGGCAGCGGGTCCTGACGGAGGTCGATGTGGTGGTTTCCTCGACCGGGGCGCCGCATGCCGTGGTGACGCGGGAGGATGTGGAGAGCGTGCGGCGGAAGCGGAAGTTCCGGCCCTTGTTTTTCATCGACATCGCGGTGCCGAGGGACGTGGATCCTGCGGTGGGTGAGATTGAGGAAGTGTATCTCTATGACATCGACACCATCGAGCAGATTGCGATGGAGGGTCGGGAGCGGCGCTCCGCACAGATCGCGGTTTGCGAGAAGATCATCGAGGAGGAACTCGTAAAGAGCGGACTGCTGCCATGAGTGGACAAAAAATCAGACTGGGAACACGGGGCAGCGCACTGGCTTTGGCGCAGGCCGAGATGACGGAGGCGGCCTTGCAGTCGGCGTTTCCGGGGATCGAGATCGAGCGGTGCATCATCACGACGACGGGGGACCGGCGGACGGACGTCCCGTTGGCGCAGGTGGCGGGGGCGGAGGGGCACCTGGACAAGGGGGTGTTCATCAAGGAGCTGGAGGTGGCGCTTGAGGCGGGGGAGATCGACATCGCGGTGCACAGTTTGAAGGATGTGCCGAGCGAGTTGGGGAATGGATTCGCGCTGGCCGGGGTGTTGCCGCGGGCTCCGGTGGGGGATGTGCTGGTGACGAAGCGGAGCGGGGGGATCGAGGCCTTGCCGGAGGGTTCGGTGGTGGCGACGAGTTCGCTGCGGCGGCAGCGGATGCTGCTTTCGCGGCGGCAGGATTTGCAGGTGGCGGATATCCGGGGGAATGTCCCGACGCGCCTGCGGAAGCTGGCGGAGCAGGAGGAGTTGGACGGCCTGATTCTGGCGGAGGCCGGGTTGGTGCGTTTGGGATTGCTAATGGACGGGAGGGTGGAGGCGGGTGGCGTGGAGTTGTTTGCGGAAACGCTGAACCCGGAGTGGTTTCTGCCGGCGGCGGGGCAGGGGGCGGTGGCCTTCGAGGTCCGGGAGGGGGACGAGGCGGCGGCGGCGCTCTGTACGGCGGTCAATCACGCCGCCACGGAAATCGCGGTGACCGCGGAGCGCGAGTTCCTGGTGCTGCTCGGTGCGGGCTGCGACACCCCGGCGGGGGTGCGGTGCGAGATCGAGGGGGATACGCTGCGGATGTGGGCCCGGGTGTTCGAGGAGGAGGAGGACTGGGCGAGCGGGGCGAGCGCGGAGGGGCCGTGTGCGGATCCGCGGGCCGTGGCGCGGGCGTTGATGAACAATCTCCAAAGGGAACAATCATGAAGGGCAAATGCTATCTGGTGGGCGGAGGGCCGGGTGATCCGGGCCTGATGACGGTGAAGGGACGGGCGTGCATCGAGAAGGCGGATGTCCTGATCTACGATGCGCTTAGTAGTCCGGAGTTTCTGAGCTGGGCCCGCAAGGACTGCGAGAAGATCTACGTGGGCAAGCGGGCCGCGGATCATGCCCTCTCGCAGGAGGGGATCAACGCGCTGATCGTGGAGAAGACGCTGGCGGGGAAGAGCGTGGTGCGGCTGAAGGGCGGGGATCCGATGATCTTCGGGCGCGGGGGTGAGGAGGCGGCGGAGCTGGCCGCGGCGGGGGTGCCCTTCGAGATCGTGCCGGGGATCTCCTCCTCCATCGCGGGGCCGGCCTACGCGGGGATTCCGGTGACGCACCGGGACCATTGTTCGCAGCTGACGATTTTCACCGGACACGAGGACCCCACGAAGGGGGAGAGCAGCCTGGACTACGCGCACCTCGCCAAGACGCCGGGGACGCGGGTCTTCCTGATGGGAGTGGCGCGGCTGCGGGAGATCTGCAGTGAGTTGATGAAGCACGGGGCGGAGGGCGACACGCCGATCGCCCTGACCCGCTGGGCGACGACGGGGCGGCAGTGGACGTTGACCGGCACGCTGGCGACCATCGCGGATCTCGTGGAGGAGAAGAAGTTCACCTCGCCGGCGGTGGCGGTGATCGGGGGGGTGGTCACGGAGCGGGCGAAGATCAACTGGTTTGAGACGCGGCCCTTGTTCGGAAAGCGCATCGTGGTGACGCGGACGCGGGAGCAGGCCGGGGAGCTGAGCGTGGCGCTGCGGGAGCTGGGAGCGGACGTGATGGAGTTGCCGACCATCCGGGTCGAGGCGCCGGAGGACAAGCTGGAGTTCGCGGAATCGGTGACCCATGCCCACACCTACGACTGGCTGGTCTTCACCAGTCCGAACGGGGCGGAGCGCTTCTTCGAGGCCTTCTTCGCTGTTTATCCGGACGCCCGAAGCCTCGGCAACCCGCGCATCGCGGCGATCGGACCGGGAACCGCGAAGAAGATCGCGGAGTATCGCATCACCACTGACCTGCTGCCGGAGAAGTTCGTGGCCGAGGGACTGGTGGAGGCGTTTGCGAAGGAAGCGATCGAAAACCAGACCGTGCTTTGGGTGAAGGCAGAGGAGACGCGGGAGGTGATTCTGGACGAGTTGACCAAGCAGGGGGCGATCGTGGATCTCTGCATCGCCTATCGCACCGTGCCGGAAACGGACGACCCGACCGGGGCGGTGGCACGGTTCACGGAAGAGGGCGCGGATTTCGTGACCTTCGCGAGCGGGTCGTCAGTGGAGAACTTTTTTGCACTGGGCCTGCCGTGGCCGGAGGGCTGCGAGGCCGCCAGCATCGGGCCGGTGACCTCCGCCGCGCTGCGGCAGTTGGGCCATGAACCGGCCGTGGAGGCCGCCCAGCACACCATTCCGGGCCTGGTGGCGGCGATTGTTTCGGCTTGCGCTTGAGCGGCGACGGGGGCTACATCCCGCTGTCCCCAGTGACGCCGCTGTAGCTCAGGGGTAGAGCAATTCATTCGTAATGAATAGGTCGTCGGTTCAATTCCGACCAGCGGCTCCAGTTGGAGGGGGGGGGCTATTTTTTATCGGTTCGGTAGGCGCGGAAGAGGAAGCCGGCGCCGGCGGCGATCGTGACGAGGATGAGGAGGAGGTGGGTGGTTTTGACCTCCATGACGAAGCGGATGCGACTGAAGATTTCGACGATGATGATGGCGAGGCCGAGACCGGAGAGCCACCAGGCCCAGCGTTTGCCCGCATCGACGAAGAGGAAGGCGACGCCGATGAAGAAGGGGACGAAGATGATGCCCATGGAAGATGATGCCCATGGAGGTGGTGTCGCCCATGCCGCCACGGTGGCCCATGCCGGAGAACCAACCGAAGCCGCCGGAGACGACCTTGACGGAGTCGAGGAGGAGGTAGAGTCCGACGCCGAGCAGCAGCAGTCCCGCGCCGCCCAGGAATGATCCTTCTCCGCCTTCGGTGCCGCCGGGTTTCATGAGGAGGATGGTAGGGGGCGGGGGGCGAGGGAGCAAGCCGGGCCTTATTGCGCTTCGGGGAAGTCGGTTTCGGGCTCCTTGAGATCGAGTTCCTTGATCCAGGTATTACGAAAACGGACGTCGTGTCCCTCGGCCTGCAGTTTGAGTCCCTGGGGGGTGTCGGTGATGCCACGGCCATCGTCGTTGCCGCCGTCGATGCCCGAGTTCGGTCCGCCCCAGACCTTGTTGATCAACTGGTTCACATGCACCTTTTTTCCGTTGAAGTACATCGTGACGAGAGGCTTCTGGACCATCTTGCCATCTGCGAAGCGGGCGGCACGGAAGACGATGTCATAGGAGTTCCATTTGCCTGCGCCATTGTAGGCGTCGTAGGGCGACTCGGTTTCATTGATGACCGCGCCCATGCCGTGCTTGGTCTTGTCGCCATCGAGCACTTGAATCTCGTAACGATTCTGCAGGTAAACGCCGCTGTTGCCACCGGGATTCATGACGAGGAATTCGATGTGCAGGCGGAAGTCGCGATAGGTTTTTTTGGTGACGATGTCGGCCGAGCCATATTTGCCTCCTGCGGCGGCGGGATCGTGGGACATGATGCTGGACCCCTCGTCCACCGGGTCATCGACCACTTTCCATTTGATGGGGAGGGCGGAGGCGAAGCGCGGGCCTTCCCAATAGGTCCATTCGCGATCGAGCATCTCACGACTGCCGTCCAAGAGCATGTGCGCGCCTTCGATTGGTTTGGCGCCGACGCCGACGCCGGCCTGGGAGGGGGAGAGAGAGGCGGCGAGAAGGGTGAAGCCGAGGAGGAGTGATTTTGGGTGCATTACAATTGACTACAGGGTGGAGGGGAGCGGCCTTTCGTCGCGAAAATGCCTTTGTTGGAGGGGAGGTGTATCGGCGCTTTCGGCGGATTGGGCGGGGGGTGGATTCAGAGGGAGAATTTCGGGGCGTTGGAGGCCTTGCAACGGGAATGAGGCGGAGAGGAAGCGCCGATGTTGCGCTCATGAAAATCCACATGGTTCATTGTGCGGCATGAAACAATTGGGATGGTTTTATTCAGTGTAATTACCAATTAAAACTTATGAAAAACGTTGGAATCTTAAGGGTTTTTCGTATTCTTGGGGCTCAGACACAAATCTGTTCGCCCTCATGAAATTGACCTTCCCCCCCCGACGGTCCGGACCATTGGCTTCCGGAATGACCCTGATCGAGCTGACCGTTGTTATTTTGGTTTTGCTCGCTCTGATTTCCACCCTCTTCATTGGAGCCCGTGCGTGGAAGCGCGGATCTGATCGAGCGGGGTGCATTATGAACATTCGGAAGGTGCAGATGGCGGTGCGGGGCTACTCGAACTCGAACGATCTGGAGGTGGGGGACTACATGACCTTGCTCGGGCCCACCGAGGTGCCCGGAAAGGCGGTCATTGGGACTGGAAACTATTTGGAGAGGATCCCGGGTTGCCCGGGGATGGGGATGTACACCATTCACGGGAACCGGGTGCCGCCGATCGGGACGCTCTACCTGACCTGTTCCCTGCAAGAGGCGGAGAGGCATGTTCCGGAGACCTTCGGGACCTGGTAGGATGGGGAGGTTCCATTGGCGGCTGTTGGTGGGGGAGGGAATGGGATCGCCTGGTGGTGGGGATGGTGGTATGTGTCGTCCGACATGAGGGGGACCGGTGCCTGATCTTGAATTGGAGAATGAGTTGTGGTCGAAGGGGCTGCGGCGGGTGGCGGGGATTGATGAGGCGGGGC
>JAQCFL010000094.1 GCA_027619375.1 Verrucomicrobiota bacterium
GAATCCCCAGTCTCAGCTTCAACTCCCAACTTCAACTCCCCACTCCCAACTCCCAACTCCCAACTTCAACTCTCAACTCTCAACTCTCAACTCTCAACTTCAACTCCCCATTCCCCATTCCCCATTCCCCCGGAGGGGGTTCATACGGTAGCCGGTGGTAGCACCACCGGACCTTCCCGTTCCCTCTTCTCCGCACCCCGGAGGGGCGCCGTAAACCGCCGCATCCCGCCCACAAAAAAACGGCCCCGGTCTCCCGGGGCCGTTTGAGATGATCGAGGAGCACTTAGGACTCGGCAGTCCCCTTCGCGTTTCCTTCGCTCAAGGAATGCTGCTCATCAATGGTCAGCGCCTTGTAGCCACCAATGCTCCGGAAGTAGAGCATCAGCGCGAGGTAAATCACCGCCATGGTCAGCGGGATAAAGGAGTCCGCCTTCAGCGTCTTCCGGTCACCGGTGATGCTGGCCTCCTGCACGGTCAACTCGTCCTTGGTGAGGCCCTTCAACCCATCATCCAGGTTGTTGCTGCCGCCCTCCTTGAGGACCCCGGCGTCTTTCAAAACCACCGCGAGTGCGTGCAGGCTGACGTTCTTCTCCTCCGCAGCCTTCTTTTCGTCCGCAGTCATCCCGTCCTCAATCTTCACGAGTACCTCCGCGACACCGCCTTTGGCCACGATGGCCCGGGCGTCACCGAGCTTGCCCTGCACCCCACCCAACTTGGTGCCATCAATGCCATGCACATCCTCGAGGAACAGGAAGCTGCTGGCCTCCCCGGCCTTGTATTCGGCGTAAACGGCCGCATCAGCCTCTTCCAACGCCTTCGCCGAAAAGCGGTCCTTGCTGTAGCCCAAACCTTCCGAACCAATCAATCCAGCCGACATCATCCCGATGCCGCCCATGATCGAGATGGCAATCGCTCCCGTCCGCGGGAAACGATCGGAGGCCACCGCCAACATGGTCGGCCAAAAGAAGGTCTTGCCGATCGCGTAGAGACCCAGCGCGCCAAAGGCGATCATCAGGGTGGACATCCCACCCGCCAACTGCAGGCCGAGGAAGGCCAGCACCGAACAGATGAAGAGCAGCGAAACGGGAGAGAGCTTCAGCTTCTTCTCCAGCCACTCCGCGCAGAAGCGCAGGGCGAACATGATCGAAGAGGTCCAGATGAAGAGCCACTTGCCCTGCTCCGAGTTGAAGAGGTTGCCGGTGATGTTCTGAATCCAGCCGTCCGTGCCCAGCTCCACCGCACCAATCAGGGCGTGGGTCAGGAAGAGGACAAACAACAGCAGCGATCCCATCGAGAAGTTGGTTATGAAACCGATGACGATCAAGAGCGCACCACCGATACAGTAGCCGATGATCGGGTTGCCCAGAAGATTTCCGAAGAAGAGGGAAAGCAGGTAGCAGATGACCAGACCGCCGAGGATGCCGACATCCTTGAACATCCCGCCAATCGACATGCCCTTCTTGGACGCTTCGGATTGGGGGAATTTCTGCCCCATGAACATGATTCCGTAAAGCAGGGTCGGCACGAGATAGAGCGCCAACTGCAGTTTCCAGTCCAAATGGAGCTTGTCATCAAGGGTCCATCCGATGATCCCACCGAGGATCAAACCAGCAGGCCAGGAAGCGTGCAGGATGTTGAGGTAATGCGTCCGGTTCTCCGGAAAGGCCGTGGCCACCAGGGGGTTGGCCACCGCTTCAAGGGTGCCGTTCGCATAGGCGAAGAGGAACATGCCCCAGAAGAGGAAGGCGTAGGCGTTGTCAGGAGTGGACGCCGCAAAGGTCACCACCGCCGACAGGACGTGGCAGGCAAAGGCCAAAACCACCAACTTCCCGTAGCCGATCTTGTCGACCACGATCCCACCAAAGATGATCCCGAAACAGAAGCCGGTGAATCCCGCTCCACCGATCGCTCCAAGCTGGGCCCCGGTGAAACCAAACTCCGAACCCCAGTTGTCAAAAATGCCGCCGCGAATCGCAAAGCCAACCCCTGCTGCGAGGATCGCCATGAAACCCGCCCAGAGAAGGCGCATCCTGTTTACTTCGTTGCTATTTGTCATGTCGTGTTGCTGTGTTAACCCCCCCGATGTTAGAGAGGCCGGAATTCTGCCCATCCCGTCACACAACTCAAGCTCATCGTTCGACGACTTTCGCGAAGCCCGCGCCTGATAGTCGACAAGTCTTTCAGAAAAACATAAAAAACCCGCTCCGGCACACGACCGGAGCGGGTGAAAGTCTGAAAATACCCCCTTACTTCGAGGAGGACACGTAGCTGGCCTGGCTGGCCCCCTTGCCGATCTTCGCCTTGGGCCCGATCCAGCTCATCATGCTGCGCAGCTTGGCGCCCACCTTCTCGATGGGGTGCTTGGCTTCCGCCTTGCGGATCGCGTTGAAGTTCTTGCAGCCGTCGGCCCACTCGCCCACCCACTCCTTGGTGAACTTGCCGGCCTCGATGGCCTTGAGCTGCTTCTGCATCCGCTTCTTCACGGAGGCATCGATGATCTTCGGCCCCACCGTCACGTCGCCATACTCGGCGGTGTCGGAAATGGAGAACCGCATCCCGGCCACCCCGGACTCCACCATGAGGTCCACGATGAGCTTCAGCTCATGCAAACACTCAAAGTAAGCCATCTCGGGCTGGTAACCCGCCTCCACGAGCGTTTCATAACCGGCTTTCACCAGCGCCGAGGCACCACCACAGAGCACACACTGCTCACCAAAGAGGTCGGTCACGGTCTCTTCCCGGAAATTCGTCTCGAACACCCCGGCGCGGGTGCCGCCGATACCTTTCGCCCAGGCCAGCGCCGTCTGCAGGGCCTTGCCCGAAGCATCCTGATGCACCGCGACAAGCGTCGGCACTCCCTTGCCTTCCACAAACTGGCTGCGCACGGTGTGACCCGGGCCCTTCGGCGCCACCATGATCACGTCCACACCCTGCGCGATGTCGATGAGCTTGAAGTGCACCGCCAGGCCGTGGGAAAAGAGGACCGTCTTGCCCTTGGCAAGATTCGGGGCCACGTCCTTCTCCCAAACCGAGGGAATGACGGTGTCGGGCACCGCGATGAAGATCACATCGGCATGCTTCACCGCATCTGCGGTATCCATGACCTTGAAGCCGAGCTTCTTGGCCACCTCCCGGGACTTGGACTTGGCGTAGAGCCCGACGGTCACATCGCAGCCGCTGTCCTTGAGATTCAATGCGTGGGCGTGCCCCTGCGATCCGAACCCGATGACCGCCAGCTTCTTCCGCTTGATCACATTCAGGTTCGCATCCTTGTTGGTGTAGATTTTGGTGGCCATGTCTGTCGTGGTTTGTTCCCGGGATTTCTCGGGCCGCGGAGACTGCGACAGGGGTTCCGAGCCGTCAATGCCGGAGATTCCTGGAAAACGCCTTATTTTCCAGCCCCCGCCACCCCTGCCATGTCCTCAGCCCCCGTAAACCACCACCGGTCCCACCCCGCCACCCTGCACACTCCTCAGCTTCGCCACCGCCTTCCTCACCGCCTCCACCGCCGCATCCACCTCCTCCGCGGACGTGAAAATCGACAGCGAAATTCGCAGGCTGCTCCGGGCCCGCTCGTCGGAATAGCCCATCGCTTTTTGCACATGACTGGGCTGCTGCTTGCCGGTCATACAGGCACTCCCCGCCGAACACTGCACTCCCGCCTCATCCAGCAGGATCAACAGCCCCGCCGCCTCACAGCGCTCGAAGGACGCATGCACGATGTTGCCCGCCCGGTGCTCGCGCGATCCGTTCAGCCGCACTCCCTCGATCTCCCCCACCAACCGCTCCTCGAAATGATCCCGCAGCCTCCGCACCTCCGCATGCCCATCCCGCTCCAGCCCCTCGCGCATCAAGGCCGCCGCCTTCCCGAGCCCCACGATCGACGCCACGTTCTCCGTCCCGCTCCGCCGCCCCCCCTCCTGTCCGCCACCCCGCAGCATCGGCTCAAAGCGCAAGCCCTCCCGCAGGAACAAGGCCCCCACCCCCTTCGGGGCATGAAACTTGTGTCCACTGATCGACAAAAAATCGACCGGCACCTCCCGCACATCCACCGGGATCTTCCCCACCGCTTGAATGGCATCGGTGTGAAATCCCCAGCCCGCCTCCTTGGCGATCGCACACGCCTCCGCGATCGGTTGGGTCACCCCCGTCTCGTTGTTCGCCCACATCACCGAGGCAAACCCCGGCCGCGAGGCGTCCACCAGCTCCGCAAACTCATCCACCCGCAACCGCCCTTCCTCATCCACCCCGCAACGCAGCACCTCAAACCCCACCGCCTCCATCGCCTCGCAGGGCCGCAGCACCGCACTGTGCTCGATCGCACTGGTCACCACCCGCGAGTTCTTCCGCCCCACCACCCGCGCCAACGACTTCAGGACCATGTTGTTCGACTCCGTCCCGCACCCCGTGAAGGCAATCTCCTCCGCCTTCGCCCCGATCAAGGCCGCCACCTCCTCCCGCGCCGCCTCCACCGCCTTCTTCACGAATTTCCCCGCCCGATAGCCGCTGGACGGATTGTGACAATGCGTCGTCAAGAACGGCAACATCGCCTCCACCACCTCCGGGTGGACCTGCGTCGTCGCGTTGGAATCAAGATAGATCACTCCGCCATCCTAGCGCCTCCTCCCCCTCCCGCAAGAGCGGGAACGCATCACTCCCGCCGCCGCCGAAGCCCGAGCGCCGCTCCACCCAGGAGCAGCAACAACACCGACGGCTCGGGAATTTCCACCAAATCATAGCGCTCATAGACCGTCTGGACCGACGCGTTTCCATGCGCACTCCCCGTTCCGAACCACTGCCCATCCAAGATGGTCGCATTAATGCCCACATCGTAGGTCCCGTTGAAATTGAAGTTGAGTACGCCACCCGTGGTCGGTGCCGCCCCTCCATCCGCCAGGGAAATGTTCAGTCCAGTCCGTCCCGCCCCATCATCAAAAAGTCCCGCACTCCCTCCCTCCAACACGTAGTTGTTGTTGCTGAACCCATCACTCTACGGCCCCACCGCACCCGCACCACCGATCAACCACCCGTTCAGGCCGGCCGACCCGTTAAAAATGCCCTGCTCCCCGTCCATGTTGATCACCACCACCGAACCCAGCCCGCTCAAACTCACCGAATAGCTGCTGGAGTGCACGATAACGTGCTGATTCACCCAGGGCGCTGCATCGTAGGCACTCAACTGGATCGTTTCACTCAGAACCGTCTGCCCCGGAATCCCCGTCAGGCTGTCCTGCCCCAGATCCACCGTGAACGCTCCAGAATCCGTGTAGATCATCACCCCCTGGACTGCCAGGTGAATCCGGCCGGCGGCGTCGGCAGCGATCCCTGCCCCTGAGCCACCCCAAGCAAGGCCGCATTGATCACCACCAGGCAACCCAGCCTGGCAAAACTGGTCCGGAGCAACTTCGGGGTTCTGTTTCGTCGGTTCATCACAGCATCTCTTGGGGCGAATCCCGGGCGGAACAGCCCTCCCCGGAAATATAGTCAAGATGTATTAACTAAAGTCCTTGATGTCAACCATGAACCCATATCTCCCCACAATCATTGCTCCATCAAGGGACCCAAAGCCCCTGCCCCCATTGAAGCACCGGGCAAACCCGTCCCCACTTCCGCCTCCAAGCATCCGGGAGGCCCGGCCAATTCCCCCCGGCCAATCTAAGCCGCCTGAGGCTGCACGTGCGACAACCGCGCCATCAATTCGCGCGTCTCGCGCTGCCAATCGGACATGACCTTCTTGGACATCTCCACCTTCTCCGACATGGCCCGCTCCAGATCATGATAGTTCTTCGTGAGCTGCTCCATGATCTCATGAATCGCCTCCCGGGCCCGCTCACAGACAGTCTCCGAAGCCTCCAAACCCGCCAACTGCACATCGGCCTTGCGGCGCGCCTCCGCCATTTCCGCCAAAAGAATCCGGCTCGCCGGCACCCGGCGCAAATTCGAAGCCAGCCCGCAACGCTCCAACACCCAGATCGACCACTTCGTGGGATCAAAACTCCAACCCTTCACCCCGTTCCGATAGTCGTGCTGAAACTCGTGGTGGAAGTTGTGATACCCTTCTCCAAAGGTGAGGAAGGCCATCATCGTGCTGTCCCGCGCACTGCACTTGGTGGAGTAAGGCTGACGACCCACGGTGTGGCAGAGGGAGTTGATGAAAAACGTGCACTGCTGCACCAGGAACACCCGCAAGGCTCCCACCACCAGCAGGCCACCGAGGGCACCAATCCAGCCTCCCGTCACAAAACCCAACACGGTCGGCAGAAGAATCCCCACCCCCACCGCCAGCAATTTGTCCCAGCGATCCTGCCACATCACCAAACGGTCCTTGCGCAGGTCCGCCACGTTGTCGAGCGGGGGTACCGGACTCACCTTGAACAAAATCCATCCCATGTGCGCCCAAAGGAAACCCTTCGAAATGTCATAGGGATCATCATCGTGATCGGTGTGCTTGTGGTGACGGCGGTGGTCCGACACCCAGCTCAACGCCGAATTCTCAAAGGCACAGGCCCCGAAGACCAAGGTCGCCAAACGCACCGGCCACTTCGCCTTGAAGGATAGGTGGGAAAACAAACGGTGATACCCCAAAGTGATGCTCAACCCCGTCGCAATGATATAAAAGGCGAAGAGGCTGCCCATGAACCACCCCATGTCAAAATGCCACAGGTAGATCGGCGCTCCGATCACCGCCACGGCGGAGATGAAAAACAAAAAGACGGTGTTGACCCAATCAACCCGGTCGAAGGCAATTCGCTGGCTCATGAGAGTGTGGTTCGCGAAGGGAGCATTGGACAGCCCAAGAACCCCTCCTGCGGGGGAATGCTACGCCAGATCTCTCCTCACGGCCACCCTTAATGATGCCCTGTGGCCCAAAATGATCGCACCCCCGACCACTCCCCACTCACATTCGACCATAACCACGGTTCCTGCGTAAATTTCCGGCAGATTGCCGCCGAGCCGCCCCATTCTCGGGAACGCCACCCCCAATGCCCTTGGAGAAGCGGATTTTCTCGCATCGCACGACCATTCATGCCTAGCGTCCGCCCATCAGCACCACCACTTCCAGCACCGACGCCACCATGGCGGTCTATCTCGACTTCGAAAATATCGTTCTCGGAGCCCGCGACGCGAAATATCCGAAGATCAATATTAACAAGATCCTCGAACGATTGCTCCTCAAGGGACACATCGTCGTCAAAAAGGCCTATTGCGACTTCGACCGCTACAAGGAGTTCAAACGCGACCTCCACGAAGCTGCCTTCGAGCTGATCGAAATCCCCCACCTCCGGCAGTCCGGCAAGAACTCCGCCGACATCCGCATGGTCGTCGACGCCCTCGACCTCTGCTACACCAAAGGCCACGTCGATACCTTCGTCATTATCAGCGGCGACTCCGACTTCTCCCCCCTCGTCTCCAAACTCCGCGAAAACGCCAAGACGGTCATTGGCGTCGGCGTGAAAAATTCCACCTCCGACCTCTTCCTGAACAACTGCGACGAGTTCATCTACTACGACGACCTCGTCCGCCCCACCGCCAACAAGCCGATCCGCTCCAATACCCGCGTCGCGAAAACCAACACCCGCACCGCGTCCGCCTCCACCTCCACCACCGCGAAAAAGGCACCCGCCAAAACGGACACCGATGCGGGACCCACTCTCGATCAAGGCCTCGAGCAGGTCCTGGCCACCTTCGACGCCCTCGCCGACGAACGCGGCGAAGATGACGCCATTTGGGGCTCCATGATCAAACAGGCCCTCAAACGCCGCAATCCCGGCTTCAACGAGCGCGCCCACGGCTTCCGCTCCTTCAACGAACTGCTCCTCGAAGCCGAAAAACAGGGCCTCCTCACCCTCGAAGCCGACGAGAAATCCGGCGGCTACATCGTGCGGGCCACCGACTGATCCCCCCCCGTCCGCCAGCCGATCACACTTCTTCTGCTCCCGCCGAAGGGCGAGTTAATCTCGACTTTCCCTCGACTTTGCTCCGGCAATTTGTCTGAGTGTGGATTGGGACATCCCAACGGCTTCTTTCCGACCTCCATCCACCCTTGCCTGACGCCTCTTCCATGCACGATTTTGACGCTCGGCGACGCTCGTGGGCCGACGCCGATCTCCACGACGATGACAATCCGGACCGCCCCCGGATCCTGGTCGTCACCCCGGAAATCACCTACCTCCCGGGCGGCATGGGCAACCTTGCCCAGCGCATGTGCGCCAAAGCCGGCGGCCTCGCCGATGTCTCCGCCTCCCTCGTCAAGGCCCTCTACGACCAGGGCGCCGATGTCCACGTGGCCCTGCCCAACTACCGGCGCATGTTCGACCTCGACGCCAAGAATGTCTTCGAACTGGAATACGAAAAGGTCAGCCGCTCCCTTCCCGAACAACGCATCCACCTCGCCGAAGACCGCGTCTTCTACCACCGCTCCAGCGTTTACGCCTCCGAGAACCATCTCCTCGCCCTCGCCTTCCAACGCGAAGTCATCAACCACACCATCCCTCAGGTCCGCCCCCAACTCATCCACTGCAATGACTGGATGACCGGCCTCATCCCCGCCGTCGCCAAACGCCACGGCATCCCCTGCCTATTCACGGTCCACAACATCCACACCGAGAAGCTCACCCTCGCCCACATCGAGGACCGCGGCATCGACGCCGCCGATTTCTGGCAACACCTCTACTTCTCCCGACCACCCGGCTCCTATGAGGAAACTCGCGGCAGCAACCCCACCGACCTGCTCACCAGCGGCATCTTCGCCGCCGACCACGTCAACAGCGTCAGCCCGACCTTCCTCCACGAGGTCATCGACGGACACCACGAATTCGTTCCCGGCCACATCCGCCACGAACTGTGGGCCAAGGCCAGCGCCGGCTGCGCCTCCGGCATCCTCAACGCCCCCGACGCGGTCTTCGATCCCGAAACCGACCCTTACCTCCCCACCCACTTCAACAGCGAAACCCACCCCGAAGGCAAGCGCGCCAACAAGGTCGCCTTCCAGGCCCGCCTCGGCCTCGACATCAATCCCGACGCCCCCCTCTTCTATTGGCCCTCCCGCCTCGACCCCGTCCAGAAAGGCTGCCAACTCCTCACCGACATCCTCTACCAATTGGTCGCCGACTACTCCGCCGAGCAACTGCAGATCGCCGTGGTCGCCAACGGGGCCTTCCAGCCCCACCTCCACAACATCGTCAAGATGCACGGCATCAAAAACCGCGTCGCCGTGGCCGACTTCAAGGAGGAACTCTCCCACCAGGCCTACGCCGCCGCCGACTTCATCTTCATGCCCTCCCTCTTCGAGCCCTGCGGCCTCCCCCAGATGGTCAGCCCGAAATACGGCACCCTCACCGTCGCCCACGACACCGGTGGCCTCCACGACACCGTCGACCAACTCGACGCCGAAGCCGGGACCGGTAACGGCTTCCTCTTCGGCACCTTCGATCCCGGCGGCCTCCGCTGGGCCTGCGACCAGGCCATGAACTTCTACCGCCTCCCCGCCAAATCCCGCGCCGCCAACCTCGCCCGCATCATGACCGAATCCCAAGAGCGCTTCAACCACACCGCCACCGCCACCGCCTACATCAAACTCTACGAGAAAATGCTCCAGCGCCCGGTCACCCGAAACGTCGGCTGACCCGCCCGCCTTTTCGATGCCTCCTCCCAGCCCAGTCGGGCAACACCCTTCCCCTGATCCCCTCCCCCTTCGCCCCCACCTGAATTCCAATCTCCCTGAGGATTTCCCATCGCCCCGGTCACCCCTCGACCACATGGTCTCCCCATGACCAAAACCCCCACCCACAACACAGCCATCGCCTACCTCTTCTGGATCTTCGGATTCATGGGCGCCCACCGCTTCTACTTCGGCAAACCCCTCACCGGACTCCTCTGGTTCTTCACCTTGGGCTTCTTCCTCATCGGCTGGATCATCGACCTCCTCCTCATCCCCGCCATGAACCGAGAAGCCAGCCGACGCTTCCGACCCGGCCGCTACGATTACTCCCTCGCCTTCCTCCTCCTCTGGTTCCTCGGCCTCCTCGGCATCCACCGCTTCTACCTCGGCAAACCCCTCTCCGGCATCCTCTTCCTCCTCACCGGGGGCCTCTTCGGCCTCGGCTGGCTCTACGACCTCTGCACTCTCTCCGATCAGGTCGATTCCCTCAACCGGAGCGCATAACCCTCCCCAGCCCCCCCCTCAAAAGCCCCATTTCTCAGGATCTGCGCCCATTCCAAGCATTAGCCTTGATTTTTTAGAAAACTAAGTAATTATTAGAGCCGAATCATCCTTCGGCCATGAGTTTTTTGAAAATCACTCCCCCCCTCCGGCTTCTCGGAATCACCCTCGCCTCCCTCCTCAGCGCCCTGACTCCGCTTTCGGCCTCGGTCACCGTCAACGCACCCCTCCCCATCACCCACAACGTGGTGATCCAGCCCATCCTCACCAAGCACTCCAACGGTGAGACGGCCATGTTCCTCGGCAACTCCTCCAGCGAGAGCTATATCAAAGGCCAGATCAATTCCATCTGGGCCCAATCAGGCATCACCATCACCTGGCTCACCCCCATCGAATACGCCAACGACTTCGCCTACAACGGCTCCCCCTCCAACTACTCCTCCAGCAGCCGCCCCACCAGTCACCTCGGCACCATCGTCAACAACGCCGGCTCCCCTCCCAAAAGCCCCAATGCCACGATCATCAACATGTTCTTCGTGGAGATCGTCCCCGGCTTCAACCAACTCAACGACAATTACGCCAACGGCCTCGCCTACCTCGACTACAACGGCATTTGCATGCACGTCGGTCGCAACCTCGTCGGCTGGACCGCCGGCCGCGACGCCATCGCCTCGGTCATGGGTCACGAAATCGGCCACAACCTCGGCCTCTCCCACTATAGCGGCTCCAGCAACCTCATGGCTTCCGCCGACCCCGACAGCTATCTCCTCAGCTCCCAGACCAACACCGTCTTCACCAACAACTCCGGGATCGACGGCTACGACTTCCTCAACCCCGCCGTCACCGAATCCAACTACAGCATCTGGGCCGGCGACCACGACCTCACCGGCGGACCGGAAGACGACGATGATGGCGATGGCATCAGCAACATCATCGAGTTCGTCCTCAACCTCAATCCCGGGGAACCCAGCCAACTCCCCGCCCCGACCTGGAGCGCCTCCGGCCTCACCTGGAGCTTCAGCAAGAACACCGCTGCCGCCGAAGATGGCATCGAAGCTCGGATCGAGATCAGTGACAACTGCGGCCTCTGGAGCCCCGCCGGCACCAATGGGTCCAGCGTCATCCTCACCAACACCAACTCCCAACTCTCGGCCCGCCTCAACTCCGGTCTCGCGGGCTGCTTCATGCGCCTGAAGGCCGAGATCCCCCAGACCCTTCTGGGCAACGCCCAAAGCTTCACCCCGGAGGATGTCGTTGCCGCCGGAACCGAAGCGAACATCTCCTGCTGCTCCCACGGCGGATGCGGCTGCCAGTTTGCCCCCCCCCC
>JAQCFL010000095.1 GCA_027619375.1 Verrucomicrobiota bacterium
CCTCGCATTGAAACTCTCATACCCGTTGTAGATCGCCCCCCTCGCCAACTGATCCCGGTAGGTCGCTTGAAACCCCGCCTGGCTCCCCCCCGCATGGTTTCCCCCATAACCCGTCAACGCCGCCACCCGTCCCGCAAACCGCTGCGTCCCCGCGTTCCCGCCCGGGAGATCCCCCGTCATCCCGATGAGAAAGGTGTTGGTCTGCTCGTAGGTGAAGGACGGCCACGACCCCTGCAGATACTGCGCCGAGAGGTTCAGGTCCCCCGCATCGATGGTGCTGTTGCTGACATCCTTGTCCTGAATGATGTGGTCGGTCTGCGGATCATAGCAGGCCCCCACCCCCCGATCGATCAAGCCCTGCACCGCCACCAGGGAATCCCCGTCCAAGCGCGCCGTCAGACAAATGCTCCCCGGCGTGGAACTCGGCCCGTTCTGCGTGTCCCTCATCTGCCAACGCGGACCGCTCACCTGCACGAACTTCTTCGTGCTCGTGATGCTCGACCGCGAGTAGTTGGTGACCGGGTTCGAGTTGTTGTAATAGGGATTGAGCACGTTGTTGTCCGCCGCGGAGTCCATCACCCCGTTGTTCTCCCCCACCTCGAGATTCTGCCACAGGAGGGTCAGTTCCGAATCCACCGAGGCATAGGTCGCCTGACCCGCGTTGATCCGGTTGTATGCCCCCGTCGGATTGTCCCCGATGTCCCCCGCAGAGATGTCCCGCACCCGGTGCGGCAACCCCCGCGTCAACACAAACACCACCACCTCTTCTTGCAAAGCAGTGGCCACCAGATGTGCCCGGAGCGGATTGCGGATCTTCGCAACATAGTCCGCATAGCTGATCGTCCCCGCCCCCAGCGTCGCGTCATCGAGATCAAATCCCAGCACCCCCGGCCGCGCCGCCGCGTAGTATTGATAAACCGCCTCGCTGTCCGCCGCCTTGGAATTGTAGAGCACCAGCACCTGATTCGGTGTTAGCGCCGCCAAAGACCCCAGCCCCACAAGAAACGATAGCAGGAGAACCACCCAATGGTGGACAATTCGGATAGAAAATAGTGTGCAGTCGGAGCCTTCAGCGGCAGCTCCTCTGCGGCAGGCGGAGAACAGCATTTCGTAAGAATGAAACTTACGGGTTTGGACACTACTCTCCTAAGCCCCTGTAAACAAGGGTCTTTGTGACTTTTTGAAAATCCAAGTATCTTCAAGGTCTCCCGGTTCATAGGGGCAAACCCTCACCCTTCATCCCGCGCCCCCGCCCCACCGCCAGCGTCGCCGGCAGCAACAGCAGCAGCGGCTCCAACCTCCCCATCGAGTGCAGGGAGAACACATAGCTCCCATCGAACACCAAGGCCACGCACCCCCCGCCCAGCAACGCCAGCCACAGCGCTTCCCCCGCCCGCGCCAACTTGAACGACCATTGCAGCGCCACGGTCAGAATCGTCAACAAGAGCCCCAGCCCGATCACTCCGGTCAGATAAAGCTGCGTCAGGTAAACACTGTGCGGATGACGCACAAACCACCCGAACTCCTCCTCCGGCACCGAGGCCGGTGCCCCCATCCCCTTCCCGATCACCCCGTCCAACTCGGCCATCTGCTTGAAAAACCACCCGTAGATGTCGAAGCGCCCCGTCGTCCCGCGTCCGATCATGTCCCGCGCCGCCTCCGATCCCGACTGCACCGTCGCTAACAGAATAAAAAAGGCCAACCCGGACATTGCACAAACCACCAAGGACGGCACGGCCCTCCGGCGCTCCATCACCACCAGCACTCCCATCCCCACCCCGAAGGCCAGCATCGCCCCCCGGCTTTGCGAGGCCAGCAGCCCCAGCACCAACACCACCAGCGCCCCCAGCCACACCCAACGCCAACGCCCCAGCCCCTCCCGCGTCGCCTTCCAAGCCGCCACCAGCGCCCCAAAGCTACACAAAAGCCCCGTCCATACCGGATTCAACCCCTCTTCATAGACCCACACGTTCCGCAACCGATCCTCCGCCACGCTCCGCCCCGGTTCGGCATAGAACACCAACAAACTCACCAACGCCACCAAGGCCGCCAGCAGCCCCAGCGCCGGAAACACCCAACGCAACACCAACGGCGAACGCGAGATTGCCATCACCCCGAGCAGAAAGCTCCCCGTCATCACCACATCCAACCAATACCCCCCGGGATTGATCCGCGGATCACTCCAAAACGTGCTCAGCCATTGATAGACGAGCAGCACCCCCACCAACCACAGCCAGCGCTCCCCCCGCACCACCTCCCGCAGCTCCCGCCAGTTCAGCACCAGCCCCGGCAGGACCAGCACAAAGAGCGCCAGGCGATGCGTGCTCGCATCCGACCAAAACCAAAAACCCGCCAGCCAGAGCGTCAGCCCCGCCGCCAACACCATTCGCCACCAGCGCTCTCGTTCGCTCTGTTCCGCCCCCTCCATCAGCCACGCAGCCTAATGTGTTCATTCGGAAATCCAAAACAAAACCAGCACCCCGGTCACACACCCAAAAAATCTCCCCTACATTCAAAGCCGTCCAACCTTCCCCACCAAAGAACACTCCCTCCTCCCCTCCCCCAAATCAGCGCCGTCTGTGCAATCAGCCGTCGCTCCCCCTTCCCTTCCCAAAATCAGCGCCCTCAGTGTAATCAGCGGCCCATTCCCTCCACCCACCTCTCGCCGTGACGGGACCGCCGATTCACGCTACACCATGCCCGTGACCGAGTCCCTGCAGAAACTCCTCCGCCCCGAACAGATCTCCCGCGCCCCGGACGCCATCGCCGAGCATTCCACCGACAAGTGGTATGCCTCCCATCCCCCGGAAGTCGTCGTCTTCGCGGAAAGCACCGGGGATGTCTCCAAGGTCCTCCGCTTCGCCCACGCCGAAGGCATCCCCGTCACCACCCGCGGAGCCGGCATCGGCTACGTCGGCGGCTGCGTCCCCCTCCACGGCGGCATCGCCCTCTCCGTGGCCCGCATGAACCGCATCCTCGAACTCAACCCCGCCGATGGCGTCGCCGTCGTCCAACCCGGCGTCATCACCGGCGACCTCCAGGACGCCGCCAGAGAACGCGGCTGGTATTACCCCCCCGACCCCGCCTCCCTCCGCGAGTGCTCCCTCGGCGGCAACATCGCCACCAATGCCGGCGGCCCCCGCTGCCTCAAATACGGCGTCACTCGTAGCTACGTCATGGGCCTCGAGGTCGTCCTCGCCAACGGCGACATCCTCCGCACCGGCTCCCGCTGCCACAAAAACAAGACCGGCTTCGACCTCCTGGGCCTCTTCACCGGCTCGGAAGGCATGCTCGGCGTGGTCACCGAGGCCACCCTCCGCCTCATCCCCCACCCCCAGCGCCGGGCCATGCTCACCGCCACCTTCCCCGCCTTCCCCGATGCCGCCCATGCCGTGCAGACCATCCTCAACACCGGCCACCTCCCCTCCGCCCTCGAAATCACCGACGCCTTCACCCTCCAGGCCGCCCGGGACTACCTCGGCCCCCACGCCTTCCCCGTCGGCGAAGCCCACCTCATCGTCGAAATAGACGGCCGCGACGCCGCCGTCTCCGCCGAACTCCTCGAACTCCACGCCCTCCTCGACGCTCTCGGCGCCCTCAGCGTCGAGGAACACCCCGACGAACCCGCCTGCGAGACCATCTGGCAACTCCGCCGCGACTTCTCCTACTCCCTCCGCCACACCGGCCTCACCAAACTCAACGAGGACATCGTCGTCCCCCGCTCCAAACTCGTCGAACTGGTCGAGTTCGCCCGGAGCCTCCAGGAGGAAACCGGCATCCCCATCGCCTGCTTCGGCCACGCCGGCGACGGCAACATCCATACCAACCTCATGGTCGAAAACTACGACGACCCTCGTATCAAGGCCCACGCCGACGCCGCCCTCGACCGCCTCTTCACCTGGGTCCTCGACCAAAACGGCGTCATCACCGGCGAACACGGCGTCGGCCTCGCCAAAAAGCCCTGGATCAAACAAGCCCTAGGCCAAACCTCCCTCGCCACCCACCGCGCCATCAAGAAGGCCCTCGACCCCACCAACCTCCTCAACCCCGGCAAGTTCCTCGACGACTAACGTCCGTCTGGAACGCTTAGGCAGGGACCGACCTCCGGGCGGTCCGGCGGTTTCACCCCCGCCACGCCCTCAACCGCGAACAAACGCTCCCCGAACCAAGAAATTCTTCGGATTTCCCCCCTTGGACATTGGGCATTCCTTGTTGGCTGTTGGGTGTTCCAATTTCCGTCCCCCGCATCCATCCAAAGTCCCCCCGCCAATCAGATCTCCCACCCCTCCCGATACACACGCGTCAAAAATTCCCCCGCCTCCAGCGCACTGGTCACCTCCATCGCCCCCGCATCCCACTCCAATTTCTTCCCCGCCCGATACGCCGCGCACCCCGGCAGGTTGTGCTCTCTCAACGATCCCGAATACTCGAAGTTACACGTCGTCGCCGACCCGGTCTTGCACGCCGCCAACCACTCCGCGTAATGCCCCGCCGAGGCCGGAATGCTCGGTTCCGGTGCCTCATACCCCTGATACTTTTCCTCCGGCAACAAGATCCGCTTCCCATAATCCGCCAACAGCAACCCCTCGTCCCCCACGAACAAAATACCGTTCCCCCACTGATGAGCCTGCCGTGGCCGCCAGGGCCGTGCCGAGAAAGGTGCGTCGCGTCGTGTGTATGATCAGTGGGTCGCCCGGTGGAAACGACCGGTGCATTGAGACCCCTACGCAAATCCCCGAAAGAATCGTTTTCGCAAAATCGTTTTGTTGTTCCATGAAACTGCTTTCCGGTGCCCTCCTGCTCATTTCCCTCAGCCTCAACGCCGTGGCAGACCCTCCCCAGGCCACCATCGACGGCACCGAGGCCGGTTGGCGGCCCATGGTCGAGGACGATTTCACCCAAGTAAACTGCAAGCCGGAGACCTGGACCTGGAAGGAGGACGGCCTCATCACCTGCACCGGCCAACCCGTCGGCGTCATCCGCACCAAGATGGAATACACCAATTTCGAACTCGTCCTCGAGTGGCGCCACAACAAGCCTGCCGGCAACTCCGGCGTCTTCGTTTGGGCCAAGCCCAGCTCCATCAAGTCCCTCGAAGAAGGCAAGGGCCGCCTCCCCCAAGGCATCGAGGTGCAGGTCCTCGACCTCGCCTACGGTGGCGACAATCCCGCCGATTGGTACACCTCCCACGGTGACGTCTTCCCCGTCGGCGCCAAAATGACCCCCTTCCCCCCCATTTCCCCCGACGGCAGCCGCAGCTTCCCCAGTGCCAAAACCACCAAGGGCCATGGCGAATGGAACCACTACTACATCCGCGCCATCAACGGCGAGATCCGCCACTGGGTCAACGGCACCGAAGTCTCTGGTGGCAACAACTGCACCCCCGCCACCGGCTTCCTCTGCCTCGAATCCGAAGGCTCCCCCATCGACTTCCGCAACCTCCGCATCCGCGAACTGCCCTGATCACCGTGGCTATTGTGCGGCCGACTTCAATTCGTTGAATCTGGTCCGCATCTCGCCCAGCCTCGCCGCCTGCGCGGATTCCGGCACACGGTCGCTCTCCTCGATCGGATCACAACGAAGACTGCTTCCCGGACAAATCATCGCGCCGAAGTCTCCGGCGGCAACAACTGCACCCCGGCCACCGGCTTCCTCTGCCTCGAATCCGAAGGCTCCCCCATCGACTTCCGCAACCTCCGCATCCGCGAATTGCCGTAAGCCGACTGGTTTCTCCCCACCCCCATGTGGGTTTTCCAGCCCCCCCATGAGGATCATGAGCATGGACGCCGTCCCCCGGAGCCGCTAGAACGGACGCCATGATCGTCAAACACTTTGGCATGTTTCAATTCAAGGAAGGCGTCACCGAGGCACAAATCGAGACCTGCTGGGACAGCATGCGCGGCATGGTCGGCAAGATCCCCGGCCTCCTCGAAGTCCACTGCGGCCCCTACGACGAAAACGAGGAGCAACTCCAGGACGGCTTTACCCACGGCTTCGTCATGTCCTTCGACAGACGTCAAAGCCGCGACGCCTACCTCCCCCACCCCGAACACGAGCGGGTCAAGGAGATCGTCATCCCCTGCCTCGAACGCGTCACCGTCTTCGACATCGCCGTCTGATCCTCTCAGACTGAAAGGGGCACAGGCGTCCCGCCTGTGAATCGTTCCCGGCCCCCCACTCCCGAGAGCCCCAGCCCTGCTTCTCCTCTCCGGGACAGGACACAGCCTCCTCAGAAACCTACCAGGACCGCACCCACTCAATCCCCGTCCACCACCCGGCAGAACGGCCCATCCGCGCCATCCCCCACCTCCATCAGGTAGTGCACCGCCCCATCCACCGCAGGCAGGGTGAACAAGGTCGTCCACTCCCGCAAATTCCCGCTCCCCTCCAACCGGCACAGCGCCCCACTCGGCGCAGGAAAACAAAAGTGCACCAGCCCATCGGCCAGTCGCCGACAGTGCCCAGCCCCCTCAGGCGACGTCCTGGCCCGATCACTGATCACCGCCACCGCCCTCCGCCGATGCGCCAACTGATACGCCGCATCCTCCTCCAAGGTCAGCACGACACTCTCCAGCCCCTCTTCCTCCCTATCCGCCAACGGCACCACCACCACATCCACCGCGGCACTTCCGGAAACCAACACCACCTCACCCGACAACGCCGCATAGTCCACCCCGTTCGTCGCCCGCCCCGCCAACAAATAGCGCACCGTCACCTCCCCCTCCACCGGCCCAAAGCGCTGCACCAAAAACGTCGCCGTGTTCGCCGCCCCGCCCGCCGCCGTCGGCTCCACCGCAAAGGCATCCCGCGCCACCACCCGCAAAGTCGGCCGCGTGTCCGATGCCCCCACCACAATCTCCACCGGCGCGGAACGCCCGCTCCGCCCCCCACTGTCCGTCGCCCTTGCCGTCAGCACATGGCTCCCCGGCATCGCATCAGCCCACGTAAACTCGAAGGTCTGCAGCTGGTTCGGCCGCGGTTCCGCGAAATACGCCATTGCCTCCTCCCCGATCTTCACCCCGTCCGCATACAACTCCATCAGCCCCACATACCCGTCCGGATCCCGCGTCTCCACCACCACCGATACCTCCGCTCCGGACCGAAACGCCGCCCCATTGGCCGGCGAAACAATCTCCACCGTCGGCACCAAATTTCCACTCCCCGGCCCCACCGATATCCGCACCGGCGACGACACCACCCGCGTCCTATCCAACAGCAAGGCCTGCGCCGTCAGCACGTGATCCCCCGCAGCCGCACCCCTCCACTCAAACTGATGCGTGATCGGCGACCCCGGCGGCGGCGCCGTGAAAAAATACAGCGCCGATGTTCCGATCCGCACCCCGTCCGCCAAGAACTCCACCTCGCTGATATAGCTCTCCAAATGAATCGCCACCGCCTCGATCTAAATCGTCTCCCCCACCGGAAACGAATCGCGATCCGCAGGCTTCGTCACATGCACCGTCGCCACCGTCAACCCATCCTCCCGGATGAACACCGTGGCCCTCGCCCGCGCCGCATCGATCGCAAACCCATAGCACGGCGCTCCCAATGGCGGACGGGTCTCCGGCGGACAGTTCGACACCTCCGCCACCACCCTCTCGATCCCCTCAGGCACATTGTCCTTGATCGCCTGCACCGGAATGGTGACCGCACTCGCCCCCGCCGGGATGCTCACCAACCAAGGCAGCGCCTCGTAGTCCACTCCGCTTGTCGCACTGCCCGACACATGCAACCACACCGGCTGCGAATGCTCCGTGGATCCGCTCCGCGACACCGTGAACTCCCCCACCAACTGCAAGCGCCGCAACGGTGCCGAGTCCTCCTCCGCGATCCGCCCCTTCGCTTCGATCCTCACCGCCGGCAACTCCTCAGGAGCCCCCGCCAAAACGACGGAAGCCCAACACGCCCACAGCGCCATCAGAAGCACAACCGGCCCTTTCACGATGGTGCAATCAAGCAGAACTCCCCGCCCAAGGCAAATGGGAACCACGCCCCCCTGACTTCATCAGGCCACCCCGTCACCCCCGGCTTTTCGGATCCCCTAACGATCCTCCCAAACCTACAGCCCGTACTCCCGTTTCAGTAACTCCATCACCTCCTCCAACTCCGCATCCTCCAGCGGCCGCTCATAGATCAACAACCGCGCGATCTCCCCGTCAAAGGACTCCTTCCCGGGATGCTCAATTGCATCCCGCTCCTGCCCCACCGCCATCCGCGAGGGATTCCCTTCCGCACTCACCGGAAAGGCCGCCTTCGTCACCGGCTTCGTCCCGTTCACAAACAACTCGATCATCTGCGCGCCCACCCCCGCACCCATCCGACTCGCCACCAGGTGAAAGCGCCCCTTCTCCAAGACCGGCCCCACCACCTCCGGATTGTTCTCATCAAACCGCCCGAAGGTGATCCCGTTCCGCCCCCCGGTCCACAAGGTGTTGTCGTCCCGCACATTGGCCCACAGCCCCTCATACTTCTCCCCGTTCCGCAAATTTCCAAAGAACGAATTCACATCCTCCAGACCCACCCGCTGCTCATGCACCGCCAACACACAGAACCATGTGAACCCCTTCCCCGTGGTCAGTCCATCAAAGACATCCTCCTCCATGTTCACCAACTCCCCCTGTCGAAACACCAGCGCGTTGTGTCCGTTCAGTTCCTTCACCGCCTTGCGCAACTCCGGCCGCCCCGATCCCTTCGTCTTCCGCCCTTCATCCCGCTTCACGAACTCCGCAGCTTTGGCCTCCTTCACCTGGTTGGTCCAAATCCCAACCCGATCCCCATCCTCCACCACCACTCCGTGATCCGCATCCAGATCCAGCAGCAGACCCTTCCCCGGAATCTCCCCAGCCGGATTCTCCGCCACCGCCAGCGGCAAAAGTCCAACTGCCATCAAAAGATGGGCCAAATACGTGTTCATAAAATCGATGGCTCCGACCCCTCCATCATCCCCAACAACGCCTCCACACAAGTCACCGAAAACGCCGCATCATTGATCCCCGCCTCCACCTCGATCAGCTCCACCCCCTCCCGCAAGTTTGCCCGAATCGCCCCGAACAAGGCCGCATCCGCCTCCGCATCGTGAAACGCCTGACCCTCCCCACTGATGATGCTGATCGCCTTCAACGGCAACGCCACCGCCACCGGACCCGTATAGGCATTCACCTTCTCCGCCAATATCCTCCCCAACGCCGCACACTCCTCCGCATTGGTCCGCATCAGCGTGACCTGCGGATTGTGGATGTAGAAATTCCGCCCCTCGAACTTCGCCGGCACACTCTCCCGCTCCCCGAAGTTCACCATGTCCAAACACCCCGGGGCCACCACCGCCGGGATTCCCATCTTCCCCGCCGCCTCCAAGCGCGTCGGCCCCGCCGTCAGCGTCCCCCCGCAAAACTCGTCCGCCCACTCCGTCGTGGTCACGTCGAACACCCCCTTCACCATCCCGCTCTCGATCAAGGACTCCATCGTCCGCCCCCCCGTCCCCGTGGCGTGAAAGACCAACACCTCATACCCTTTGCCCTCCAATGCCTGCCGCGCCGCATCCACACACTCCGTGGTGTTGCCGAACATGCTCGCCACAATCAGCGGCTTCTCCTCCCCCTGCTCGATCCGCGCCTCCACCATCCCGCAGATTGCCCCCGCCGCCCTCGCAAAAATCATCCGCGAAATCTGATTCAGCCCCGCCACATCCACGATGCTCGGCATCATCACGATGTCCTTCGTCCCCACATAGTGCGCCGTGTTGCCACTCACCAGGGTGCTCACCATCAACTTTGGAAACCCCACCGGCAAAGCCCGCATCCCCGCCGTGGCAATCGCCGTGCCCCCACCCCCACCCAGCGAAATCACCCCGTCCATCCGCCCCTCCGCCGCCATCTTCTCCAAATACACCGGCAAGGCCCGTGCCATCACCCCCACCCGCTCCCCACGATCTTCCGCGGCCGGCAAACTCAGTCCCGCCGCCGCCAAAACCTCCTCCCGGGTCACATCCACCGCCACCTGCGCCGCCCCCAGCGTCCCCACATCCACCACCAATGCCGTGTGCCCCGCCTCCCGGATGCGCTCCGCCACAAAGGCGTGCTCCGCACCCTTCGAATCCATCGTCCCAACCACCGCAATCGTCGCCATCAGCTTCCCTTTCTCTTCACCGGTATCGATTTGAACTCCCGCGTCAACGCGGTCAGCGATTGCTCCACCGCCATCCGCTCCAAACTCGAGGCCCCCACGAATCCCACCGCATCGGTGCGCTCATTGATGTAGGCCGCATCCTCCGGACTGGAGATCGGACCGCCGTGACTCAGGTATATCAGGTCGTCCCGCACCGTCCGCCCCGCATCGATGATCGACTGCGTCCGCTTCGCGGCATCCTCCAGCGATATCACCGCCCCGGTCACCCCGATCGATCCGCCGATCGTCGTCCCCACGTGCGCGATGATCACATCCGCCCCACTCTCCGCCATCGCCTTGGCCTCCGCCGGCGAGGAAACATACACGATCGAAAACATCTCCATCTTCCGTGCCAGCGCCACCATCTCAAATTCCTTCTGCACACTCATCCCCGTCTCCTCCAGGATCTGCCGGAACTGCCCGTCCACGATGCAATGGGTCGGGAAATTGTTCACTCCGCTGAACCCCATGTCCTTCACCTGCAGCAGCCAGTGCCACATCCGCCGCCGAGGATCCGTGGCATGCACTCCACAAATCACCGGCACTTCCTCCACCACCGGCAGCACCTCATACTCGCCGATCTCCATCGCCACCGCATTCGCATCGCCATACGCCATCAACCCCGCCGTCGATCCATGGCCCGCCATGCGAAACCGCCCGGAGTTGTAAATGATGATGAGATCCGCCCCACCTCTCTCGATGAATTTGGCGCTGATTCCCGTCCCTGCCCCCGCGGCAATGATCGGTTCTCCTTTACCCAGCGTGTCGTGCAAACGCTCCAACACCTCGGCACGCGTGTAGGGATTCCCTTTTCCGGTCCATGGATTTGGCATGCCCTATTCAGGAACGAACCGCACTCCTTGGCAATCCTCCATTCATCAGCCCTTCAACCCCTCGCGCTGCTTCCTCGTCATGCCCGCCACCACCAACGCATAGCTATCCCCGATCATCTCCCGCACCAAAGCACCCGGCACCGAACCATCCAAGCGCACCGTATTCCAATGCTTCTTGCTCATGTGGTATCCGGGCGTGATCCCCTCATATCGGTCCCGCAACTCCAGGGCCCGCTCCGGATCGCACTTCAGATTCATCTCCCCCACCTCATTCCGAAACGCCCCCAGCGCAAACATCTTCCCACCCACCTTATACACCAACGCCTCCGGCCCAAACGGCGTCGTCTCCTCCGCTCCCTTCAACTTCAAACAACAATCAATCGCTTCCGGCAAGTCCATCGCCCCACCATCATCCCCACCGAAATCCCCCTGTCCAGCACCAGTCCCCCTCCCCGC
>JAQCFL010000096.1 GCA_027619375.1 Verrucomicrobiota bacterium
ATCCCAAACCAACCCCACCGCCCTCAACACCCCCCTCCCCCGCTTCTCCTGGCGCATCGAGACCGAGGAACGCGGCTGGCTCCAGAAGTCCTACCACATCCTCGTCGCCTCCACCCCCGAACTCTTGGCTCAAGACAAGGGTGATCTCTGGGACTCGGGGAAAGTCCCTGGCCGCACTTCCCAGTTCGTCCCCTTCCAAGGCCTCCCTCTACCCTCCGGACAAGAGGTCCACTGGAAGGTGAAATCACAGAACCACAATGAACAATTCACGGATTGGAGCGCTGCAGCTATGGCCACCGTCAAATTGTCGGGACCAGCCCCACTTCCTTTATCCCCCTTTCCCAAGGACGCCCCCCCTCTTTCCAGCTTTGAATGCAGCGACCCCGGCTTGAACCGGATTTTCAACGCCGCCGCCGCCCGCCTCCATGAAATCACGAGCGTGAGGGACATCGGTTTATGCATGCGTGCCGCAGCCTTCCACTCCCCCCTTCTTCCCGATGCGACCACTTGGATCGATCATCTCAACAACTCGACCAACAATCTTGGTTACTATCCCGCCAAGCTGCCCTCCGACGGGTCGTTTGGCTCCACCCAATCAGACGCTGCCATTTCCTGCGCCCACGGCCTCTGGTGGATGACCGGGGACACTTCCTCCTACGAGAGGAATATCGGCACCATGAGGCGCTACATTTTCGCCCGGAAAGATTACGCGAAAAGGTATGGGGAAGCGTCATTCGGCAAGCTCCCGGCGGATACCCTGCCTCAAGGGGACCCAACCCCAACACGCTTCATTGATGACGCCACTCAGGCGTTGAATCTCCGACTGCTCCTCGATATTGGCAGACGTGCCAGCCAGGATCCCTACGAGCTCTATAGTTTAAAGCAGTACCACGAGAGCCTGGCCAAGCCATTTGCCGCGGCCCACTTGACCGACAAGGGCACCCTTGAATACGATAGCGTCACCGCGAACGTCTTGGCCCTAAGGTGCGGCCTTCTCTCCACCGATCTACAAAAGAGCGCAGCTACCAAGCAGATCATCGAGCATCTGGCTGACCCAAAGACAAATGCCCTAAAATTGAGCCCTATTACCGCACAGAGTCTTCTGACACTCCTCACGTGGACCGGCCACCTCGACGAAGCATTTGAAACCGCTCGAGCCGTCGCTCCTCAGGATCTGGATCCGGTTGCGCTGATGGCATGCAGCGAATGGCTGATCTCAATGGTGGCCGGCATTGACACAGGAGAACCCGGGTTCGGCGTCCTCCGACTTCAACCAAAAATCCCCCCGAGCGAGGTCCTTGCAAGTGCGAAGGCCCATTATGACTCGCCTTACGGTCGAATCACCACGAGCTGGAGTCACGAAAATGACGGCCTGCATTTTGATGTCACGATCCCACCCAACTGCCTCGCCTCGATCGAACTCCCAGCAGGTAAGGATGAGATTGTTACCGAAGGCGGAAAGGCGCTGGCTTCATCAAAAATTTTCTTCGCCACACAAAGAACCGAGTCCTCCATCTCTTTTCAATCCGGGTCCGGTACTTTCCGGTTCCTGGTCAGAAAGTAGCAGCTTGCTCAAGCCGGTCCGAGGGAGCCCTACTTGGTCTCGACTATAATTTTCAGTCCTTCAGCCGACAAGTCCGTCGGAACAACGACTTCATTCATGCCACCAGTCCCCGGCGCAGGAACGATCCAGTCAGGATGTTCAGACCAAGTAACCAAATCAAGGCTATGAAGAACTCGATAGCTTTTCCCAAATACTGAGGGCCACGTAAGTTTCATTCCTTTGGGAACGCGCTGCGATTGCAGTGAAAGCACGCTTTTGAAGTCGTTGGGATTCGTCCCGGCCCAATACTCCTCCAGACTCGTCCGTCCATCCTTATCATTGTCAATTGCCGCATCCGCCGCCAAATTCTTGTTGAGAAAATTTGCCATTTCCCACCAATCTGGGATGAGGTCGGAATCCGTGTCAAGAGGAGGATTAGCCACCTCAACCTGAAGTAATTCTGTCCTCAGTAACAGTGTCGGAATTGTTCCGTCATATACATCAAGTCGCAGCGTTTTAGTTCCCGTCGTCGCAAAGGTCACCATCCCCGGGTTCGCATAGGATGTCCCACCGATGCTCCACTCAAGACTGGCTCCGACGGGATAATCAGCTGAATCGGCCGTCATTGTCACTGACTCACCAGGAACAACGCAACGGCTGGACACCGTCGCACAGGGACTTTCCACGGTGATTGCTTGATCGACCGAGACGTCAGGGAGCAGGGTCTCATCGCCATTGGTCCAGAGAGCCCTAACCTGCGCCACCAACGACGAGGCTCCGACACCAAAGTGAGCAATCCTATTTGGTCCGTGCGCCAGGAAACCGGTTGATGCGTTCAATTCCCTCATCTGCCTTACACCAGCCGCAGTGATGTAGACCCTGGAGCCAATTCCGTGCGAGTGAAGGGGCGCCTTTCCCGCAAGGTGCACCTTCAACCAATGGTTCGAGTTGACTGTATCGTTCCGAAGGAGGACCGGAGTGCCTGGGTCAGACTGCAGGGCTCCGCCCGGAGCAGAGCTATCCTGATTGTTGACGATAAAGATGTCCAAATCGCCATCGTTTTCCAAATCGAAGACCGCGACTCCGCGGCCTTGGCCGTGATCATCGGCACCCGAAGCAAGGGCGACTTCTTGAAAAATACCTCCGCCGAGGTTCTCATAAAGGCGGGCAGGTCTTTCCCCGAATTTGTCGTAGATCTCCGGCACCAATCCCCCGAACGTTTCCGGCCATCCGTTGACATGGAACAAGTCCAGATCCCCATCGAGGTCGAAATCCGCGAAGGCCGCACCCCAACCCCAATAACCATCTCTGATCCCTGCCGTGTCGGTAACATCAGTAAAGACACCACTGCCGTCATTTCGATAAAGACGGTTTCCGCTCGCGCCCCAGCCAGACTGCGTTCCATCCTCATCCTTGATCGCCGTAACAAACCAATCCAAGTCACCATCATTGTCGTAGTCACCCACGGCCGTACCCATTCCGTTCTCATCGGAACCCGCCCCACCGTATGTAAAACTCCCGCCACCATTATTCGTGAAGTATCTCGTCGTGTTGAAATCGCTGGTCAGAAGGAGGTCTGATGCGCGATCACCGTTGATGTCAGCAAATACCGGCGAGTAGATGAAACTCGCTGTGATTGGGGTGCGGAGCTGCAGGTTTCGGCTCCCCAGATTCCAATAAAATCCTAGCTTGGTATTCGTTTCCCAACGCCCAATGATGAGATCAAGTTGCCCGTCATTGTTGAAATCACCCCACGACGGACTCATCACTTTGTCCTGTGGCTTTGGCAATTCCAAACACACTGAAAAATTACCCGTGCCGTCGTTCTCCAAAACGTAGTGAGGGGCCACAAGAGATGTCACACAGATGTCAATGTCGCCGTCCCCGTCAAAATCTGCCGCAGAGGCTCCAACTGCGACGTGCTGGAGTGCTGCGCCCCGACTACTCCCCTCCTCCTTGAAGACCCCTCCCCCACAATTGATGTAGAGGAGATTCGGACCCGGTCCGAACTGAAGTGCGTAGATGTCAATAAGGCCGTCGCCATTGAAGTCCTCGGCCACCGCGCCGCCGGGCATCCAGGAAACCTGATTGTTAAACCCCATAGACACCACATCCGCTAGTTGGTGTTTGTGGTTGATTTGTGCCGTTGAAGTCGAATCGGTGAAGGTGAATGCGAGGTTTGTTGCAGTCCCTAGAACCGTGATGAGAAATACGGGAGTTAATTTCATCAGTAGCGTTGGCGATCAGACGTAGGGGTGGGGAAAGGGGGAAGGCAATGTCCCGCCCTTTTGGCGGAGGAGCGAAAATTTGAAGACCTGGCGTTCTTGCGTTCTACGCGTCGGGACCACAGGACACGGCGCGACAGGCGGAAGATAGGTTCCTTTCCCAGTAAAGGCAAACTGCCGACCCAAAAAATGGGTCGGCAGTAAGATTCGTTAAAACTCCAATTTCCGGAAGTTTAGCGCCTACGGCGAGCCAAGAAGCTAAGGCCACCAAGACCGAGAAGGAGCAAGGAGGACGGTTCCGGCACCACGCCTTGAAGCTGGATGCCGTTGGTGAAGGTTGGGCCAACACCGACGCTAATCGGGCCGAAGTCCGATCCGAAGAGGAGTGCGCCAGTACCGGGAGTGACGTTTGAGTTCACGGATCCGAGTCCTGCACCATTTTCCTCACCGATGACGGCTGTGCCCTTCCAAACCGCCAGATGAGTAGACGTCGCCAAAGTGGCGCCGTTACCAATGACAGTGTAGACAAATTTGCCAGTGAACGGGCTTGCTCCGCCCTGAGGGAGAGGAGAGTTCGCAGAAAGGGTGAAGAATCCAGGGGCGTTAAAGGCATTCCCAAATCCCGTTGCAGTGGCCGAACCAAACTGTTGGAAGTCGCCCAAGAGTGCACCGAAATCGGTCACGCCAGTAATTTGGGCATCGGAAAAAGATCCGAAGTAACCAACAGCTACCGAACCGGCGCCAATTGCGATTGGAAGCCCTGCGTTATCCACGATGGGGCGCTCTGATGAATTTCCACTAAGGAGGTTATTCGTCGATGTTGTATATCCGAGAGACACGGCCGCAGTCGCAATAAGTGCGGCAACAGTGCTAAGCGTAAGTTTCATACTTTGTTTGTTATGTGTGGTGTTAATGTGAGTTTTTCAATTACAGGCCTGCGTAGAAGGAAGGAACTGTGGTTGCTACGTTCTGCGGTCCGGCGGTGTTGTTGATGATGTAGCCACTCGGAACACCAATGGAAGAAGCCGTGATAGGGGCACCGGCATCGTCCTTCCATGCACCAGCTGCACCAAAGGCACCAGCGGCGAAGTAGTATTTGTTGAAATCGCCTGCGCCATCAGAAACCCAGATTTGGTCCGAAGCAGAAAAGTCTGCCGCTGATGTAAGTCCGGCCTCGTTGGCCGCGCCGAAGGTGGACTCCAAGGTCGCTCCGACAGGATAAACGCTTCCCAGGAAGTTGAAGCCGTCAGCAACAGCAACAAGTGTGTCGGAGGTTACGAGGTCACCAGTGACGACCACGCTTCCACCAGCAGGCTGGGAATTGATAACAACACCGTCCGTGTAGATGATGTCGACCGCGCCAGCTGCAACAGGCGCACCGGCGTCGTCTTTCCACTCACCAGCTGCACCGAAGGCACCAGCGGCAAAGTAGTATTTGTTGAAGTCGCCCGCGCCGTCCGGAAGCCAAACCTGATCGGATGCGGAAAAGTCCGCAGCAGAGGTAAGCCCGGCCTCGTTGGCCGTGCCGAAAATTGAGGCCAAGGTGGCCGAGGGGCGAAGCGTGTAAGCGGCGCCGTTAGCAACTCCGGTGAGGTCGGCCACGGTGAGCCCGGTTCCGCCATCGGTAGAATCAACTACTTGAATGATCCCGGAGCCGTCTTCGATTTCGAGAATGAATCGACCGCCGGTCATGAGTGCGCCCAGATCGACGTCCGCATCAACTGCAGTGGTCGGGGTGACTGTTTCCAACGTGCCAGATGCAACTGGCGTTTCGTGAAGGCGAGCGCCTACGAAGTTGAAGCCAGAGACGTAGTCCAAGGTTTCATAGCCAACCACTCCCGAGGTTGCCTGGGCCGTCGCATTGCCTGCGAGAAGGCCGATTGTGCCGGCAAGGAGCGCGGCTGTCTTTAGTGAGGTTGCTTTCATTGTGTTTTAGCGAATTTAGGTCGTTTGTTTTTCTCAGTCTTTCAACTGGGGGTTTTGGTCATTTGTTGAGCTTCCGCAGGCAATCCACCGACAAGGTATCTGCCGTAGGCCCCTTGGGTCAATTTTTTTTTAATCGAAGAGTGAAAAAAGAGCTGAGGTTTTCCGAAGGGGTTTCGGGGGTTCAACCTATTTATTTTCAGCGTGTTGTGCATTTTGAGGGTCGTCCCCCGGTCTCCTGACGAGTGAAACGGGGCCTTTATGAGGATTTTTTCCGGCCCTTCGGGGGCTCACGGATCCGACTTTGGACGAAAATCGTCCTCGCGACCAGCTCATTCCGCCCCTTTTACCAACAGCTCATCTCACGGAAGAGCTCCATGCGGGTCATCAGCTCCTGCTCTGGTAGGTTTTCGAGCTCTTTGGTGGAGAACGCTTCGCAGGTGAAGCTGGCCACCACGGTGCCGCGAACCACGGCGTCCCGGATTTCAGTGAAGGAGAAATCGAGATGCCCGCGCGAGGCGAGGTAGCCGGCCAAGGCCCCAAGAAACGTGTCTCCTGCCCCGGTGGGATCGGTGACCTCCTGCAGGGGAAAGGCACAGCATCGGAAGAGGCCGTGATGATCTTCGGAGGGACCAAAGAGAATCGCGCCGAACTCGCCGAGCTTGATGACCACGTAGCGGGGGCCCTTCTTGCGGAGGATGGCCCCGGCCTGAATGAGATTCGGCGTGCCGGCAAACTCCCGCGCCTCCCCTTCATTGATGACGAAAAGGTCGATGCCTTTGAGGACTTCGTTGAGTTCCTCGCGGGCGATGCCGATCCAGAGATCCATGGTGTCGGCGAGGACGAAACGTTTTGCTGCAGTGCTTTGTTCGAGCATCTGCTGCTGGTTCCGCGGGGACATGTTGGCGAGCACCATGATGGGCGCTGCGGAGATCGAGGCGGGCAGGGAAACGGTCCAGTCTTCCAGCACATTCACCGCGACGTTGTGTGTGGTGCGGTCGTTCATGTTCTCATGATACTCCCCGCTCCAGGTGAACGAATCGCCCTCCGAACGGGCCACTCCGTCCAGGGTGACGCCATGTCCTTCGAGCATTCGCAGGTGTTGCTCCGGGAAATCGTGTCCGACCACCCCAACGAGGTGGACTGGCCCGGTGAAATAGCTGGCGGCTAGCGCTGCGTAGGAAGCGGAACCACCGAGCAGGTTGGTTTCCTCGGCGGTGGGCGTCTTGACGTTGTCGATGGCGATGGTGCCGCCGACGACGACGGGAAGTGGTTCAGGCATGGGGGATAGATGCGTGTTCCACGGGAATTGGGAAGACCGGAGTTTGGGGACGATGCCCCCATGCGGCGTTCGACAAAGGAATTGCGCGAAATTTCTGCCTGACATGAGCTGGCAAAGTGCTCTTCGTCCCGGAGGGACATCGTACGGTAGCCGGTGGTAGCACCACCGGACTTTGGTAAGAGATTTGATTGGCACCCCGGAGGGGCGCGGGAACGCGCGGAACATAACGAGATCGGTTCAACCCGTATGCCAGGATCTACCGCGCCCCTCCGGGGTGCTCTTCCACACGACGCTGAGGCCCGGTGGTGTTACCACCGGCTACCGTTCCAAGTCCCTCCGGGACACACTGAATACAACGACACAGCTGCCTATTTAAGCGCATCGGTCTTAACAACGCGCCAAGGAGCCATGGGAGAGCCAATCCACCGATGGTGAGTTTCCGGGACGATGCCCTAGCGCTCCCCGGCCAAACCGCTCTTCACCCGTCCCGTCTCACCGGCCACATCCGGAGCGAGCAACAGTCCGGAGACGATCACCACGCGGCGTGCCCCGGCGGAAAGCACGGCGGGCAAATTGCTGCTCGTGATTCCCCCGATGCAGAACAGGGGAATCCTGCTCCCCACCTCCGCTTCTGCCGCAGCGATGTCCCCCATCCCGATCCCCGGGCGGCCCTCCTTGGTGGGAGTGGGAAAGAGTGGTCCGAAGCCGATGTAGTCGGCCCCTTCCTCCAGGGCGGCGATGGCCTGCGGGAGACTGTGGGTGGAACGCCCCACAAAAATCCCCTCCCCCACCACTGCACGCACCGTGGAGAGACTCCCGTCGTCCTGGCCAACATGCACCCCATCCGCGCCGACCGCCACCGCGACGGCGGGGTAATCGTTGACGATGAACGGGACCCCCGAGCGCCGGCAGAGCGGTTGGATGCGCCGGGCAAGTTCCAGAATATGGTTCGGGTCATGGCCCTTGGCCCGCAGCTGCAGGAGATCGGCCCCGCCATCCAGCAGCTGCAAGACGACGGTCTCCGCCTCTTCCTCGGCAACGTAGCCAAGGTCCAGAATGGCATAGAGCCGGGCCGAGGCGAGACGCTCGCGAGCGGTCATCGGATCAGAGGGCGCCTTCCTCGCGACGCTCTTCCAAATAACGTCCGACCCAGGCGATGTCATACTTGCCGGCAATGAAATCGGGATGGTCGATAACGAGTTGCTGGAAGGGAATGGTGGTCTTGATGCCCCGCACCATGAACTCCGACAAGGCCCGCTTCATCCGGGCGATGGCCACTTCGCGGCTTGAGGCGGTGACGATGAGCTTGGCGATCATCGAATCGTAGTAGGGTGGCACGGTGTAGCCCGAGTAAACATGCGTGTCGACCCGCACACCCTTGCCGCCGGGGGCATACCAAAGACCGATCGTGCCGGGGCTCGGGGCGAAATTGTTGAAGGGATCCTCGGCATTGATGCGGCACTCGATGCTGTGGCCGCGGGGCACGACGTTGCGGACATGCGAGGACAACTCCTCCCCGGCGGCGATGCGGATCTGCTCCTTGATGAGCTCACAGCCCATGACCTCCTCGGTGATGGGATGCTCCACCTGGATGCGGGTGTTCATCTCCATGAAATAGAAGTTCTCCGCCTTGGAATCGACGAGGTATTCGATGGTGCCGGCGTTCTCGTAGTTGATGGCCTTGGCCAGGGCCACGGAGGCATCGCCCATCCGTTGGCGCAACTCGGGAGTGAGCAGCGGACTGGGACATTCCTCGATGACCTTCTGGTTGCGGCGCTGCATGGAGCAATCCCGCTCGCCGAGGTGCACGACATTCCCGTGGCTGTCGCCGACGATCTGAAACTCCACGTGATGGGGATTGAGCACCAGCTTCTCGAGATAACAATCGCCGTTGCCGAAGGCCGCTTCCGCTTCGTTGCTGGCGGCGCGAAACTGCGCGATGAACTCCCCCTCCGCCGTGGCGGGGCGCATACCCCGGCCTCCACCACCGGCGGTGGCCTTGATCATGATCGGAAAACCGATTTTCCTGGCCTCCTCGAAGGCGTCCTCGGCCTTTTTGTAGAGCCCGTCCGAGCCCGGAGTGACCGGCACACCATTGGCGACGGCGGTGGCCCGCGCGGTGTTCTTGTCGCCCATCATGCGGATCAGATCCGCCGAGGGGCCGATGAACTTGATGTTGCAGCTCTCGCAAATCTCCGCAAACCGCGCGTTCTCCGAAAGAAATCCGTAGCCCGGATGGATCGCCTCGGCCTGGGTGACCTCGGCCGCCGCGATGATGCGGTCCGGCCTGAGATAGCTGTCCCGGCTGGCCGCGGGGCCGATGCAGACCGCCTCGTCGGCAAGCTGCACGTGCAGGGAATCGACATCAGCCTCCGAGTAAACCGCGACCGAAACGATCCCCAATTCGCGGCAGGCCCGAATGATGCGCAGGGCGATTTCCCCCCGGTTTGCGACAAGTACTTTGGAAAACATGATGTGCAGGGAAGTCCGCGGGGCCCTTACTTGATGCGGAAAAGCTCATCACCATACTGGACCGGAGCGCCGTCCTCGATGCCGGCCTCAACGATGGTGCCACCGTGCTCGGCCTTGATCTCGTTCATCACCTTCATGGCCTCGATGATGCAGAGGGTCTGGCCTTCGCTCACCTTCGAGCCGATACTCACGAAGGGGTCCGAGTCGGGGGAAGGCCTGCCGTAGTAGGTGCCGACCATGGGGGAGGTGATGGCCTCACCTTCCTGCACAGAGGCGGCCTCCCCGCCTGCGGCTGGAGGAGCAACGGCCGGAGCGGCCGGAGCAGTCGGAGCAGCCGGAGCAGCTTGCGGCAACGGGGCCGGAGCAGCGGCCGGCAGGAGACTCATCAGTTCGCGCAAGGACTCCGGATCGACACCTTTCTTGAGCTTGATGTTGAAGTCCTTCTTTTCGAGATGGAAGAGCGACAACCCATGATCATTCATGAGCGTGACGATTTGACGAATTTCTTTGAGGTCCACAGTGGCTTGGTTCGGTTGGCCTAGAGACTCAGGGGCAGGGCAAATGCCGTCAAGCGCAACCCACCGGCATCAAATCCCCTTGGCTTGTCGGAAGGCGGCATGCCAAAAGAAGCCCGTGAGCGTCACCTCTGCCCCCGCCCCAGTCCTGCCGCGTGCCCCGGAAGACAACGAATTGCTTCCGGAAGACTATTTTCGGCGGTTGGCACGGGCCGAGATCTTCCCCGACGAGGCCCCCTTGGAGATCGATTTGGGCAGCGGGGACGGGTCATTTCTCCTCAGCATGGCAGAGAAACATCCAGAGCGGCGATTTCTCGGCGTGGAGCGGCTGCTCGGCCGGGTCCGAAAATTGTGCCGCCGGAGTCACCAGCACGGCCTCCCCAACCTGAAGGTGCTGCGCCTCGAGTCCCTCTACACCGTCGAATGGCTGCTCCCCCGGCAGTCCATCGCACGCATCCACCTGCTCTTTCCCGACCCCTGGCCAAAGGCCAAGCACCACAAGCGCCGCCTCGTCCAAGAGCCCTTTCTCCGGGCGGTCCAGGCGGCCCTCCTCCCCGGCGGCGAGTTGCTCTTCCGCACCGACCACGCCGAATACTTCGAGTGGGCGCTCGAGCAGGTCGAGGCCTTCGAGGGCCTCAAACTCGTCGATTGGCTGCCGGAGGAGGAATTTTACGCGGAGACCGATTTCCAGCGGCAATGGGCCGAAGTAGGGCGCTCCGTGCACAGCCTGCGGGCCGTCACGGCTTCCTGAGGACCTCCCGCCGGTCCTCATGCAAAAAGGCCCGCAACTCCAATCGCTCCTCGGTGGCCTCAATCGCCACCGCCCCCGTCTCATCCTGCCTCCAGAGCGCAATCCCGGCCGCCTCGATCTCCTCCGCCCAGCGGTCCGGAATGCGCTCCTCAACCGGAAAATTCCGGTGCGAGGCCACGATCACGGCAGGCCCCACCGCCTCCACAAAGGCCGCGCTTCCCGTGAAATCGTGCTGATTGCGCCCCATGATCCAGACCTCGCTGCGCACATCCGCCCCGCCCTCCAGCAAACGCTGCTCCGTCTCAAAACCCGCGTCGCCGGTCAGCAGGATCCGCCATCCACGCCAGTGCAGGCGCAGGACCATGCCTCGATCATCGGCCAGGCTCCCCTCCCCGGGGCCCGCGGCATAGACCACCTCCAGCTCCGCCCCATCCGCCAGCGGAAAGCGTTCCCCCGTTCTCCCGAGAAAAGTCCGCGTCCCCTCCACCGCTGCCGTCAGCCGCAGTCCCCGGAAGGAAGGGCTCAGAGCCTCCTCCACCGGCAGCAGGACCTGCCCCACCGGCCAGGCCCGCAAGGCCCCCGGCCCCCCCCCACAGTGCCCGCCATCGGGGTGACTGATCACCATGGCACTCGGTTCCGCCCCACCCTCCCGCAGGGCCGGAAAGAGGATGCGCCTGAATTCATCCCGCCCCCCCGCATCGATCAGCAGGCCCCCCCCCCC
>JAQCFL010000097.1 GCA_027619375.1 Verrucomicrobiota bacterium
CAGCGGCCCCCGCAAAATCCGGGGCATCGACACCCCCCTCTGCACCTTCCGCGACCTCCGCCGAGAACCGCTGCAGACCTAAATCGGCATACCGAGACTGCTTCGAGGTGGGAAGCACTACTCATCGCGAACTGATCCACGATCGATGCCAGCAACATTCTCGCCGTCCCAGAAGGGCGCTTGGCATCGAGTGCCACGCGCCTAGATGTGCCAGCAAGAGCAGAAAGGGAAATGGGGCCAGAATGGCAGGTGGATAAGGCGGGTCTTCGTGCCTTTCTTCTGCAGACCCGGGGGCGGATCGGGGAATCAACCACTGACTGTACGGATGTTCACTGATTTCCGAAATGTGCATCGCAGCGCTGAAAGGAGGGGATTCTGGTCTCTTCGCCAGCCTCCGGAAGAATCGGTTATATCAGTACAGTCAGTGGTTCAATGTGGGATCTTTCGGCTTAACCATGGGTCATTCTGGACGGGCCATCTGCAACAATCTATGACAAGCCATCGATGACGGCAAAACGCGGCTTGCATGGAGCCGAGGGACACCAAGACTGCTCCCACATGAGCGCAGAACACTTCGACTTCCTCGTCATCGGCGGCGGCAGCGCCGGCTACGCCGCGGCACGCACCGCCCGCGAAGTCCTCGAGCGCGTCGCCATCGTCGACAGCAGCGAACAGCTCGGCGGCCTCTGCATCCTTCGCGGTTGCATGCCCTCCAAGACCCTCATCTACTCCGCCGAGGTCCTCCACCTCGCCCAGCAGGGCAAGCTCTTCGGCCTGAGCATCCCAGAAGCCAGGGCCGACATGCCCGCCCTCCACCAACGGAAGGTCGCCACCATCAAGGAATTCGCCGACTACCGCGTCGAAAGTCTCGAAAGCGACCGCTTCACCCTCTTCCGACACCGCGCTCGGTTCACCGGATCCAACACCATCAAACTCGACGACGGCCGCGAACTCTCCGCCGACAAAATTCTCATCGCCACCGGTTCCATCGTCCAGGTCCCGCCCGTGCCCGGCCTCGCCGATCTCGACGGCATCTGGACTAGCGACGAGGTCCTCGACCTCGACACCCTCCCCGAGTCGGTCCTCATGCTCGGCGGCGGCATCGTCGCCTGTGAACTCGCCCAGTTCCTCAACCGTGTCGGTGCCAAGGTCATCCAAATTCAACGCAGCAACCACATTCTCAGAGAGATCTCCCCGGAAGCCTCCACCGTCATCGAAACGGTCTTCCGCGACGAAGGCATCGAACTCCACACCGGCACCTCCATTACCTCTCTCCACAGGGACGGCGACGACTTCGTGGTGGTGTTTAACCAGGACGGCAATTCCATCACCTGCCGCGCCAAGCACCTCGTCAACGCCCTCGGCCGCATTCCTAACACCGCGGGCCTCAACCTCGAGGCCGCCGGCGTCCAGCTCCGCAAATCAGGTCACATCCAAACCGGCCCATTCAACCAAACCGACAACCCGAACATCTACGCCGCCGGTGATGTCGCCGGCCCCGTCGAAATCGTCCACACCGCCATCATCCAGGGCGAGGCCGCCGCCAAACATGCCACCGGCCGCCCCACCCGCGAGCCTGCCGACTGGGCATTCCTCGGCGTCGTCTTCACCGACCCACAAATCGCCCTCGCCGGCAAAAACGCCGCCACCCTCACCATCGAATGCATCGACTTCGTCAGCGCCGACTACCCCTGGGACGACCACGGCAAATCCATCCTCATGGAAGCCAAACACGGCTATGTCCGCGTCTTCGCCGACCGAAAAGGCCTCATCCTCGGTGCCGAAGTCGTCGGCAAGGACGCCGGTGAGTTGATCCACGCCTTCTCCGTCGCCATCCACATGAAGGCCACCGTCCTCGATCTCCTCAACACCCCCTGGTACCACCCCACCCTCTCCGAAATGGTCACCTACCCTCTCGAGAAAATCGCCGAAGAGCTCGGCCTGCTCTGACTCCTCTCAAGAGAGCGCGAGTTTCCAACCCGCCGAGGGCCGAGCCCCGGCAATATGGAGAAAGGGTTTGCAACCCGCTTCACGACGTCACCCCCACCCACGCCCTCTCCCTCCCAACTCTATTCCAACAACCCGGCCCCCTTCATCCATGCCGCCGCCAACTCCGGCCACGATCCCACAGGCATCTCCTTCTTCTTCAAAATCCCAAACCCATGCCCGCCCTTAGCGAAGGCGTGCATCTCCACCGGCACTTTCAACCGCTGAAGCTCCAAGTATAGCCGCGCACTGCTCGACGCCCAATGGTCGTCACTCGCCACCGCAAGAAACACCGGCTGGCTCTTCGCGTTGAACGCCAACTCCGGGGCCAGCTTGTCCGGATCCTTCTCATCCAGCAGATACGCCGGATAAATCAGAATTCCGAAGTCCGGCCGGCAACTCACCGCGTCATGCTTCTCGTCCACCGGATAGGTCCGCTCCGGATTGCTCAAGGTCATCGCCGCCAAATGCCCGCCCGCCGAAAATCCCAGCACCCCGATCCGCTTCGGATCTACCCCCCACTCCGCAGCCCGAGTCCGGACCATCCCCATGGCCCGCTGCGCATCCTGCAGGGGAGCCTCGTGCTTGGCCAAGCCCTCCCGCCGCGGCACCCGGTATTTCAACAAAACGCCCGTCACCCCGTTGGCATTCAACCACTCGCACACCGCCGACCCTTCGTGCTCACTGGCCAGCATTCCATAACCTCCTCCCGGACAAACCAAGACCGCCGCCCCGTTGCGCGTCGCCGCCGGCGCGGGATACACCGTCATGCTCGGCACACTCACGTTCGAAGTCCGCTCGATCCCATCCTTCCCCTTCTCCACCTTCTCCGCCGGCACGTCCCCCTTTTCCCCCGGGGCCACCCCCTCCCACAACAAGATCGGCGGCCCCGCCTCGGCGAACAGCACGGGGCACAAAACAACGCTTGCCAAAATCCCCGCCGCCATTGCTCTCATTCGACTCTGCATGGTCCCAGCAAAGCAGCCTCCACCGCCCCCGACACGCACAAATCACCGGGATTCAGCCTTTCGCCGCTCCCTTCAGGGAAATAATGCTCCCAAACTGCGGGATCCTGTGTTCATGATGGTCAGCTTGTCCTCGTCCCGCCATGAAATTCCCACTCTGCACCTCCCTCGCCATCCTTCTCCTCTGCACCACTCCGGTCCTCTCCCAGACCAACTCCAATTGGACCGGTGCCACGGACCAGCAGTGGACCAACTTCACCAACTGGACCCCCCTCCTCGAACCCTGCAACAATGGCAGTGTCACCTACAACGTCTTCATCGGCGGCGGGGCCGGCACCGTCTTTCTCAATGATGACTGCACCATCGAGAACTTCACCCTGCAGTTCGGAGCCACCCTGCAAATGGGTGATGGCGACTTCCTCACCGTCCACAACTCCATCAACAACGGCGGCGTCATCTCGCCCGGCGGCGGCGGCACCGGCTCCGGCCTCGCCATCAGCGACACTTCCGGCGATCTGAAAGTCACCCTCACCGGCACCGGCGAGGTCCTCCTCGACCACCCCCTCGACCAGGTCACCGGAACCGTCAACCACATCCTCGTCCACGACGGCAGCCACACCATCCACGGCCACGGCAACGTCGGCGCCAGCCAGGTCTTCATCGAAAACCACGGCTCCATCATCGCCGACAACTCCGGCAACACCCTCCAGGTGCTTCCCCGCATTGCCTTCGAACACAACGGCACCCTCCTCGCCACCAACGGCGGCATCCTCGCCCTCAACCCCGCCACCTACACCGCCCATCCCTCCCTCTCCCACTTCAAGGTCGACGACTTTTCCGAGATCGAACTCCACGGCATCACCCTCGATGGGGGCACATTCGAGGCTGGGAACATGGACGGCACCCTCAACAACAACATCGTCCGCACCATCACCAACTCCACCCTGAAAGGCACCAACAACGACGCCCGCCTGGTCGTCAACGACGGCCGCACCCTCTCCTTCTCCGGCGGGGACATCATCAACAACGGCCTCTTCATCCCCGACGGCGCCACCAGCGGCACGAATTTTTCCTTCTCCGACATTACCGACAACAGCATCGAACTCAGCGGCAACGGCCGCATCCTCCTCGACAACGCCCTCGACGGCATCACCGGCACCGTCAACCACACCCTCATCCAGATCGCCCCCCACGCCATCGAAGGCGGCGGGGAACTCGGCAGGGCCTCCATCAGCTTCATCAATCGCAGCTCCGTCACCGCCAACCAGCCCATCCCCCTCAACATCCAACCCCGCTTCACCTGGGACAACGACGGCGGCAACGTGACCGTCGCAACGGGCTCCACCGCCGTCCTCAAGCCCGCCACCTACTCCTGTCAGAATGGCGGCTACTTCATCATCGGTGATGGCTCCGAACTCGAACTTCAGGGCATCACCGCCCTCGACAGCGAATTCCGCGCCGACAACCCCGACACCGATCTCTCCAATAATCTCCTCCACGTCACCACCACCAGCACCTTCAACAACTGCATCAACAACGTCACCCTCCGCGTCGACGACAACCGCACTCTCAACCTCGCCACCGCAGACTTCATCAACAACACCGCCATCCATCTCGACGGCTCCACCGCCGCCTCCAACCTCAGCTTCAGCGACACGGGCGACCTTCAGATTCAACTCCTCGGCACCGGCACCGTCTTCCTCGACAACGCCTTCGACCAGGTCACCGGCGCGGTCAACCACACCCTGGTCCAGGGCCCCGATCACACCATCGAGGGCTTCGGAAACATCGGCCTTGCCTCCATCAGCCTCGTCAACTTCGGCGCCATTGACGCCAACATGACCGGTCAAACCCTCACCATCCATCCCCGCTTCACCTATCTCAACGACGGCGGATCTCTCCGCGTTTCCAACCGCGCCACCCTCCACCTCAACCCGGGCACCTATTCCGTCGCAAACGGGGGCGCCTATCTCATCGGCGACGCCTGCCGCCTCGAACTCGACGGCGTCACCATGCAGGGCCTCACCCTCGCCATCGAGGACCTCGACCTCGACCCCACCAACAACGACGCTGCGATCCTCACCACCTCCACCTTCAACAACGTCGTCAACGAGACCGACCTGGTCATCGACAACAACCGCACCCTCAACCTCCAGAGCGGCGACTTCACCAACAACGCCATTATCCGCCTCGACGGCACCGCCAATGCCACTCACCTCAGCTTTTCCGACCCTTCCGACCTCCAGATCGGCCTCCTCGGCACCGGCACCGTCTTCCTCGACAACGACTTCGACCGCATCACCGGCTCGGTCAACCACACCCTCACCCACGGCCCCGACCACACCATCGAGGGCTTCGGCACGATCGGACTCGCCTCCATCAGCCTCGTCAACCAAGGCCTCCTCGATGCCAACGTCTCCGGAGAAACACTCGACATTCATCCGCGCTTCACCTTCCTCAACGACGGCGGCACTCTCCAGGCCAGGAATGGCGCCACCGCCCGCCTGAATGCCGGGACCTACTCCTCCGACAACGGCGGCACCTACCTCATCGCCGATGCCTCCACCTTCTCCCTCCACGGCGTCACCTTTTCCGACCTCACCCTCGATGTCGACAACCTTGACCTCAACCTCGACAACAACGCCGTCACCGTCGCCACCACTTCCACCTTCTCCAATGTCGTGAACCACGCCGCCATCACCGCGGACAACAACCGCACCCTCAACATTTCCCCCGGCGACCTCACCAACCACGGCACCATCACCCTCGACTCCACCGGCAATGCCACCAACCTCTCCTTTTCCGACCCCTCCGACGTTTCCGTCACGCTCGGCGGCACCGGCCGCGTCCTCCTCGACCACGTCCTCGACCGAATCACCGGCACCGTCAACCATGTCCTCGTTCACGAGACTTCCCACACCATCGAGGGAGGCGGCAACATCGGCCTCGCCACCATCAACCTCGACAACCGCGGCACCATCACCGCGAACCTCCCCGCCACCCCCCTCATCATCGACGACCGCCTCGGCGGCTTCCTCAACAGCGGCACCCTCCAGGCCGTCAATGGAGCCCTCCTCGACATCAAGGATACCTTTGCCCACACCTCCGGCCTCCTCTTCGCCGAAACCGGGGCCACCATCACCGTCACCGGTACAATCTTCCAGTCCGGCGGCACCACGCGCATCGATGGCGACCTCAGCTCCACCGCCTTCAACATGACCGGAGGCGTCCTCCAGGGCACCGGCCTTCTCGATGCCCCCCTCACTGCCACCACCGCCCTCGTCTCCCCCGGCAACTCCACCGGCACCCTCACCATCGACGACGACGCCACCCTCGGCGCCGGATCCTCTCTCCGCATCGAAATCAACGCCACCGCCGATGCCGACCAGCTCGTCGTCAACGGCGGCAACCTCAACCTCAACGGCGGCGCCCTCCAACTCGTCTACAACGGCGGCCCCGGCGATGTCCTGCCCGCCGATTCCTTCCTCATCGTCTCCGTCCCCTCCAGCATCAACAACCAGTTCATCAACGCCCCCGACGCCCAGCGCCTCAACACCATCGACGGCTCCGCCAGCTTCGTGGTCAACTACACCTCCACCACCGTCACCCTCACCGACTTCATCTACAACCCCGGTGGCGCCACCAATGACCCACCCGTCTTCCTCACCACCACCACCAGCTACGCCCTCGACGAAAACTCCCCCCTCGGCACCTCCCTCGGCACCTTCAGCGCCTACGACCCCGAGGGCGCCGTCATCAACTACTCTCTCACCCCCGGCGCACCCTTCGCCATCCACCCCGCCACCGGCGCCCTCACCACCACCGGCACCATCGTGCTACGAAACCGCCGCCAGTTACAATCTCACCGTCAGCGCCTCCGACGGCACCCTGCAGACCGACCTCCTCATCACCATTGACGTGGACAACATCCTCGAAACCAACCAGGAAGCGGTCTCCTTTTTCCTCAGCGAACCCGGCGGCGCCTTCCCCGGCGAAACCGATCCCGCCATCCTCGGGGTCGGCGCAGATCCCGATGCCGACGGTCTCGCCAACATCTTCGAACTCTGGCGCGGCAGCGATCCCGCCACTCCCGACCAACCCGTCCCCCTCATCCTCGAATCCTACTTCATCTCCTTCGCCAATCGCGGCAGCGTCATCGTCGAGACCGTCCTCGCCGTCGACACCCTCCTCATCATCAACACCGAAATGTCCCACGACCTCCTCGCCTGGCGCAACATCAACGCCACCCGCTCCATCCTCGGCACCGTCTCCGGCATCCGCACATACCGCTTCTACGACACCCTCGCCCTCCCCCTCGGCTCCCCCTTCTTCGTCCGCTTCGTCGCCGATCCCGACGCCCCACTCTGATCTCCCCCGCCGAATGACGCAGGCATTGCGGTCCGCCCCCGCACCGGGCAGACTCCCCCCGGATGCCCCTTCTCGACCCCTCCCTCCTCGCCGACCCCGGTTCCAACGACGAAATCCTCGACGCCTTCCTCTCCTACCTCGAGGCCTCCGGCACCACCCCCTACGACCACCAGGAGGAGGCCATCCTCGAACTCTTCGCGGGCAACAACGTCATCCTCAACACCCCCACCGGCTCCGGAAAATCCCTCGTCGCCCTCGCCCTGCAGTTCCGCGCCATCTGCCAACAGCGCCGCTGCTACTACACCGTCCCCATCAAGGCCCTCGCCAACGAGAAATTCCTCGCCCTCTGCAACACCTTCGGCCCCGAGCGTGTCGGCATGATCACCGGCGACGCCACCGTCAACCCCTCCGCTCCCGTCATTTGCTGCACCGCGGAGATCCTCGCCAACCTCGCCCTCCGCGAAGGCGCCGACGCAGTCGTCGATGATGTCATCATGGACGAGTTCCACTACTACTCCGACCACGAACGCGGCAGCGCCTGGCAGATCCCCCTCCTCACCCTCCCCCGCGCCCGGTTCCTTCTCATGTCCGCCACCATCGGCGACACCGACTTCTTCCAGAAATCCATCACCGCCCTCACCGGCACCCCCACCACCCTCGTCCTCTCCGAAGATCGACCCGTCCCCCTCGAGTTCGCCTACTCCACCACCGCCCTCGAGGAAAAAATCGAGGAACTCGTCACCGCCGACCGCGCCCCCATCTACCTCGTCCACTTCTCCCAGCTCAGTTGTGCCCGCACCGCACAGGATCTCATGTCCCGCAATTTCTGCTCCAAGGCGGAAAAGGACTCCATCGCAGAACAACTCATCGATGCCGACTTCCGCAGCCCCTACGGCAAAGAAATCAAGAAGCTCCTCCGCCACGGCCTCGGCATCCACCACGCCGGCCTCCTCCCGAAATACCGCACCCTCGTCGAAAAGCTCGCCCAACGCGGCCTCCTCAAGGTCATCTGCGGCACCGACACCCTCGGCGTCGGCGTCAACGTCCCCATCCGCACCGTCGTCTTCACCCAGCTCTTCAAATACGGCGGCCAGTCCACCAAGACCCTCGCCGTCCGCGACTTCAAACAAATCGCCGGTCGCGCCGGTCGCCGCGGCTTCGACACCATCGGCTACGTCGTCGCCCAGGCCCCGCCCCACGTCATCGACAACATCAAGGCCGATGAAAAGGCCGCCGCGAAAGGCAAAAAATCCAAGGCGGTGAAAAAGAAGCCCCCCGAAAGGGGCTTCGTCATGTGGGACGAGGGCACCTTCCGCAAACTCATCGACTCACCCCCCGAGAAGCTCTCCTCCAGCTTCCTCATGCGCCACGGCATGCTCCTCAACGTCCTCAGCCGCCGCCACGAAGACGGCTGCGAGGCTCTCCGCAGCATCATCCGCGACTCCCACGAAACGCCCGTCAAGAAGGCCGCCCTCCGCAAACGCGCCTTCGCCCTCTTCCGCGGCCTCGTCGAGGGAAACGTCCTCAAGATCCTCCCCGAAGCCGAACGCCACGGCCCCGCCAAGATCGCCCTCAACATCGAACTGCAGGACGACTTCACCCTCAACCAGGCCCTCGGCCTCTACCTCCTCGAAGCGATCCCCCAACTCGATCGCGACGACCCTGCCTATCCCCTCAACGTCATCTCCCTCGCCGAGGCCATCGTCGAGGACCCCACCGCCGTCCTCCGCCGCCAGGTCGACAAGGCCAAGGACCGACTCGTTGCCGACATGAAGGCCGAAGGCATCGAATACGAGGAACGCATGGAACGCCTCGAGGAAGTCGAGCACCCCAAACCCGGCAAGGATTTCATCTACAATACCTACAACGCCTTCGTCCTCGTCTATCCCTACGCCAAGGAGGCCTCCGTCCGCCCCAAGTCCATCGCCCGGGAAATGTTCGAGGACTATTCCTCCTTCGAAGACTACATCAAGCTCTACGGCCTCGAGCGCAGCGAAGCCGTCCTCCTCCGCCACCTCACCGAGGTTTACAAGATCCTCGCCCAAACCGTCCCCCCCGCCCTCAAAACCGAGGATCTCCTCGAGGCCGAGGCCTTCTTCGAAACGATGCTCCGCGCCGTCGACTCCAGCCTCCTCGACGAATGGGAAAAACTCCGCAACCCCGACTACGTCCCCCCTTCCGAACAACCCGTCGCCGAACAAAAAGCAATCCCCTTCACCCGCAACCGCACCGCCTTCACCCGCGCCGTGCGCAACGCCGTCCTCGACGTCGTCAAACACCTCTCCCGCCACCACTACGAACAGGCTCTCGCGGAGATCACGGCCGACCTCACCATCCCCGAACTCGCCGCCCTCATGGAGCCCTACCACGAGACCCACGGCCACATCCGCCTCGATCCCGAAGCCCGCAACCAGAAACACTTCCACCTCGAGGAGATCCCCGAAGAACACCTCTGGAAAGTCCACCAAACCCTCATCGACCAGGAAGACCTCAACGACCACACCGCCACCTTCGAGATCAACCTCAAGGAATGCGACGCCCAATCCAAAGTCGTCCTCACCCTCACCCACCTCGCCCCCACCGGGTAGCGCCTCCCCCGGCAGGGGACGGTCGCTCCGCGCCATCCGGCGGCTCAGCCTCAATATCCAACAACGACCAACCAAATTCCCCTACCGACACAAATCCTCTTCATTCAACACCATCAACCCCGCCTGATGCAGCACCGACGCCGCAAACTCGTGATCCTCCACATGCAGCGCCAACAAGGTCCGCCCCTCCGGATGCGGCAACAACGCATACGCGAAATCAATGTTCGTCTCCGCCGCCCGCAAATGGCGCAGACACTCCGCAAACTCCCGCCCCGGATCCCGAAAGGCCACCACCACCAACTCACTGGTCGTGTGCGGGATCCCCTTCTCCAAAAACACCTCCTCCGCCCCGTCCGCATCACTCACCACGATCCGCGCCATCGTCGCGTCCCGCGAATCCTGCACACTCAGCCCCAGCAACTCGATCCGCACCTTGTGCAACAACTGCATCAGCGCCTCCAGGGTCCCCGCCCGGTTCGGCAGCATCACCGAAAATTGGCGGATGCACGGTCCTCGTTCCCTGGTCTTCGCGTCGCCCATTAGTTCTTCGTCAGATTCAGCGTCAAAACCTCCCCGCTGTCGATCCCTTCCACCACCACCTGCGTCGGCCGCACATCGATCACCCGGTAGCTCCTCCCGTCCGCTCCGCGCAACACCGCACCCCGCCGCACCAGCCTCGGCTCCCCCGCCTTCCCCGTCCGCAACACCGCGAACGGCTCGTGGGCCTCGGCTTCCAGCTTCACCGTCAACTCCCGCTGCCGACCCGTGGCCGGATCTTCCACCACCACCACCGAAACATCCGTGGGCTGACCCCCATTCATCTTCGAGTGATCCAACTTCCGCCGCACCTCCACCACCCGCAGCCCCGTCAACGGTATCTCCTCCCCCTCCTTCACCGTCACCCGCTCGTTCTCCCCGTACAAATACCGCACCCGCACCTCCCCCTCTTCCGCCCCCTCGATCCGCAACGGCAGCGGCTTCTCCTCATACCGCTCCATCACCAACCCCGTCCGCGCCGCCTTCTCGTCCGAAACACGCAAAGCCACGGCCGATGCCCCCGCCTCTCCGCCGTTCTCCCCCAACGCCTCATCCCCACCGTCCACCGCCACCGCCGCTCCTCCAACCTTCGCCTCATCCCCACCGTCCACCGCCGAAACGCTCCGCGCCCGCCCACTCTCCCGCACCAGCTCCGGCGCAGCCCCACCGTCCACCGCGGCCCCCGATCCCAACCGCTCCCCAACCCGCGCCAACTCCCGTCCCTCTCCCGCGAACTCCTTTTCGTCCCCCAAAATCTCTCCCTCCTCCTCTTCCTCCACCTCGCCTCCCACCACATACCCCGCCTGCCCTCCGAGCGCACCACCAATCAACGCCCCTTCCAGCGCACTCCCTTCCTGATGCCCGATGATCGCCCTCGCCC
>JAQCFL010000098.1 GCA_027619375.1 Verrucomicrobiota bacterium
CCCCCTGCTCCCCCAACCACCGCTCAAAAAACTCCACCCGCTTCCGCTTCAAATACCCGCTCTTCCCCAGCCCGTGCCCCCCGTTCGGGACCACCTAGAACCGAAATCCTTGTCCGCCTTGATCACTGCATCCACCACCTGCAGCGTGGACGAGGGATCCACATTCGTGTCCACCTCCCCCACCGTCAGCATCAGCTTGCCCTGCAACTTCCCCGCATGCGTCACATTCGAGTTCACCGCATAGCTCGTCCACCGGCCAGTCCATCCACTGCTCGCTGCACCACATCTTGTCCATGCGGTTGTCGTGGCACCCACAGTCCGCCACCCCCGCCTTGTAGAAATCCCCATGCGTCAACAGCCCTGCCAAGACGCTCTGCCCCCCGCCGATCCTCCAAAAATCCCCACCCGCTCCAAGTCCATCTCCCCTTACTTCGCTCCCGTCTCCTCCTTCTCCTCTCCTCCCCCCCACTCACCAATAACCAATAACCACTTCCTCAAATCACACTCGCACATCCCCCAACCCGCGTTACCCTCCCCGCATGTCCCGCGAAGAGATCCGCAAACTCACCTCCCTCACCTCCCTCTCCTCCTGCGCTGGATGAGCCTCCAAAGTCGGCCAAGCCGAACTCGCGCAAGTTTTGCGCGGCCTCACCCAGATCCACGACCCCAATCTCCTCGTCGGCTCCGCCACCTCCGACGATGCCGCCGTCTATCGCCTCGATGACCAGCGCGCCCTCGTCCAAACCCTCGATTTCTTCACCCCCATCGTCGACGACCCCTATCTCTACGGCCAAATCGCCGCCGCCAATTCCCTCTCCGACGTTTACGCCATGGGCGGCCGCCCCATCACCGCCATGAACATCGTCGGCGTCCCCACTGACATCCTCAGCCCCGAGGTCATCAACGCCATCCTCCGCGGCGGCGCCGACAAAATCGCCGAGGCTGGCTGCGTCCTCGCCGGCGGCCACACCGTCAAAAACCCCGAGCCCCTCTACGGCCTGTCCGTCACCGGCCTCGTCCACCCCGACCACGTCATCTCCAACGCCGGTGCCAAACCGGGCGACCTGCTCTACCTCACCAAACCGATCGGCACCGGCATCATCTCCACCGCCATCAAACGCAGCCTCGCCTCCGACGCCCTGGCCGACCTCGCCACCCAACTCATGGCCACCCTCAACACCCCCGGCGCCGCCATCGGGGAGCAGGGCTTCGTCCGCGCCGGCACCGACGTCACCGGCTTCGGCCTCCTCGGCCACCTCACCAGCATGTGCCGCGAGAGCAAGGTCTCCGCCAAACTCGACCACACCCTCCTCCCCGTCATCGATCCGCAAGTCATCGCCTTCATCGACGGCGGCTGCATCCCCGGCGGCACCCGCGCCAACCTCCGCGCCGCCGAGCCCACCACCACCTTCGCCGACTCCGTCCCCGAGGCCTACCGCCTCCTCCTCGCCGACGCCCAAACCAGCGGCGGCCTCCTCCTCTGCGTCCCCCCCGACAAAAAGGACGCCGTCCTCGCCCTCCTCAAAAGCGAATCCCCTCCCTGCCTCGTCCACATCGGCGAAATCACCGCCCAAACCAACTCCCTCGTCGAAGTCTCGTAGGACCCGGTCTCCCTCCCACGGAGCATCGGCATTCCTGCCGAAGAGCAGCCACCGGCTGCGACTTACTGCAGCGCCAGATTGATCCCCACGCCCCCGATCGGCGACATCGCATGCATCGCATCATCTTCTCCCGATTTTTTCCCGGACATCACCTCGTCGGCCTCCCCGCCCCGATCGGCAGAATGCGCAATTTCCCCCCCGGACTCCAACGCAACCCGCTCAGCGCCCCACTCTTCGCATCCGCCACAAACACCATCATCCCATGTCCCAGCCCACTCGGCTTGCCGGTCCGCTCCAAAATTTGCGCCCGTTGGTCCTTCCGCCGCGAATCCCCCTCCCCATGCGGTGAGGACGTCGCATCAAACACCTTCACCAACCACTCCCCATCCTCCTGCCGCTTCGGCAATCCCGCAATGATCACCGCATGTCCACTCGAGTTCGCCGTCTTGTGTTCCCACGACACCACATCACCCGGTCGCAGATCGGACACCTTCTCCACCGCCTCCCATCCCGCCTTCGGCTCCCCAGCCAACCCCGCAAAAAACACCTGATACTTCGGCGGACTCGGGATCCGCCCCTTCGCCAGCCCCGTTTCCCTGAACACCGTCGCCCAAGCCACCGGTGCCGCCTCCCTCAAAGCATAGGACACCATTCCCACGCAGTCATACTTGTAGCTCCCCGCCTCCCGGTCCACCCGCGTCCCGTGCTGATACAGCGTCGTGGTCATCGACTCAAACTGCTGCGCCGCCTCCCGAAACAACGGTCCCTCCACCACCACCTCCTTTTCGCCCCGGACACCCGCCCCGAACCAGGCACAACCGACGAGGACCATCGTCAGGGAACGGCCCCTCCGGCACCCATGCGCCACCGCTCATCACTGCTTATAGAGCCCATCATCATCACCATCACGCATGACCAACCATCTCGCCACACCCGCAAACCTAGTCCGATCTCTCGTCGAATCGAGGCAAATCACCCCCCGCCCCTCAATCTACCACAACGGCCAGATCAACGGAATAAACACCGTCGCCGTCAGGAACATCAACACGTTCATCGGGATCCCCACCTTCAGAAAGTCCCGAAACAAATAGCCCCCCGGCCCCATCACCATTGTGTTGGTCTGATACCCGATCGGCGTCGCAAAACTCGCACTCGCCCCGAAGGTCACCGCGATCAACAAGGGCTTCGGATCCACCCCCAACTCCGCCGCGATCCCCAGACAGATCGGCACCAACAACACCGCCGCCGCATTGTTGGAGACCACCTCGGTCAACAAACTGGTCAGCAGGTAAATCGCCGCAATCAACACCAACGGCCCATACGGCTCGGAAAAATCCACCACCCGGCCTGCAATCACCCCTGCCAATCCCGAACTCTCCATCGCCAACCCCAGCGGAATCATGCCCGCCAGCAGGAACAACACCCCCGGATCCAGAGCCCGCGTCACGTGCGACAGGGTCAGGCAACCCGTCAGCATCATCAATCCCACTCCCGCAAAGGCCAGCAGCACGATCGGTGCCACGTTCGCCGCCGCCAGGGCCACCACCGCCACGAGGATGCCGATCGCCAACGGCGCCTTGCGCGGAAACGTCAGGGTCTGCTCCACCCCCTCGATCAACAGCACCTCCCCCTCCTCCTGCAAACTGCGCAAGGGCTCCCGCTCCCCCTGCAGCAATAACACATCCCCGGAATGCAACTGTAACTCCCGTAGGTTGTACTGATGATGCCGCCCCAGCCGCCGAATCGCCAGCACCCCGATCCCCAGGCGCCGACTCAAACCCAGTTCCTGCACCTTCTGATGCAGAAACCGCGAGTTCGGGGTGATGACCGCCTCCACCATGCGCAAATCGATCCGGCTGATCGTCACCCGCTCCCGGTCGGACACCGCCGTCCCCTGCACCACGCCCCCCTTCGTCAGCATCTTGTGAATGGTCCGCGCCGTGCCCTCCACCAGGAGAATGTCGTTCGCCTCCACCACCGTGTCCCGGGGCGGCCCCAGCCTTGCCTCCTCGTCCCGGATCAACTCCAGCACCCGGATCTCCTTGTCCGTCCCAAACACCTCCTTCAGCTGCCTCCCCACCAGACTGCTCCCCTCCGGCACACAGACCTCCGTCACGAAATGTCCCTGCTCCTGCCCCTCCATCAGCTGCGCCAAGGCGGTCCGCTTCGGCAACATCCGCGGCAACATCAGCACCACGAAGGCCCCGCCCACCAGCAGATAGATCAGCCCCAGACCGCTGAACTCAAACATCCCGAACCCCGGCCCACCTGCCTGCCGGTAGAGCGAATCCACCAGGATGTTCGTGCTCGTTCCAATCAAGGTGCAGGTCCCCCCAAAAATCGAAATGTAACTGATCGGTATCAGCAGCTTCGAGGGCGCGATCCCCAACTGCCGCGACAAGGTCAGCGCCACTGGAATCATCAGGGCCACGATCGCCGTGTTGTTCATGAAGGCGCTGAAAAGAGCCGTCGGCACCGCCACCAGAATCAGGAGCCCCGTCACCCCTCCCCTGGCCCGCTGCGCGAGGAAGCCGCCCACATAGTCCACCACTCCCGCCCGCTCCAGCCCCGCGCTCAGCACCAACATCGCCGCCACCGTCAAGGTGGCCGGATTCGAAAACCCCGAAAGCGCCTCTGCTGCCCCCAGCAATCCCGTCAACCCCAGCGTCGCAATCAACCCCAGGGCCACAATCTCGATCCGCACCGGCTGCCAGATCAGCAACACCAGCGTCACACCCATCAGGATGGAAAGTAGAATCATGGTGGGGACCGGGGCGGTGCTTCAGGACAGCATCCCCGCCCCAACCCGGCCCGGCGGAACGCTATCTCCGCTTTCCCATTTGCCAACGCCTATTCTGCAGGCCCGCTCACCCCCACTACGCCCGCCTCCAATGCCTCCCCTCGCCGCGCCGCCGCGTAGCGGCGCCGTTGCACGGCGTCGGCGGTTCCACCTCCCTCCCCTTCCACCCCATCCCGCTCCCCGACCAACCCCACGCCACCGCCCTCTCCCCACCCCACCAAGGCAAAACACCTCCCTCACGCCCTTCCCACATCGACCGCCCAACCGCCGACCCCTCGCAGAGGGGCCGCTACGTGTTCTACCCCTCTCCCAAAAACCAACCGCGTCCCGAACCCGGGACGCGGCTGACCCACCGTGCCGCAACACGCATTCCTACTCCGCCGGCGGCGCTTCAATCCCCTCCACCGGCATCGGAGTCACCCGCGGCTGCTCCTGCCCCGCCGCCCTCTCCACCAGCGTCAGGAACTCGGCCCGATACCCGTGCAGATCCCGCGCACTCCCCATCTTCGCCAGAGTCCGCACCAGATCCCAACCGGCATCGTTCGCATACTCCGACTGCCGAAGCTTCATCCCGAACAGCGCCACCCCCGCCGCGAACTGGAAGTCTCCATTCGCCTTCTCCCACGCCACCGGCGCCTCCGCCACCGGCACCTCCAACAGCGTGCTCTTGTCCCCATCCGGGCGCTTGTAGCGCAGCTTCACGGTCAGCCACTCGGGGCTCTGCACTCCCGGCTTGGCCACCGGCGCCTCGTACTTCGACGCATCCACCCCACCCATCTCCGGCAGCGGCGCACCCACCGGCACGATCTCATACAGCGCCGTCACGGTGTGCCCCGCCCCGATGTCGCCCGCATCGACCTTGTCGTTGTTGAAATCCTCGTCGCGCAAAATCCGATTCGCGTAGCCGATCAAGCGATACGCCGCCACCTTCCCCGGATTGAAATCCACCTGGATCTTCACATCCTTCGCGATCGTCACCAGCGTCCCGCTGAGGTCGTTCAGGAAGACCTTGCGACTCTCCTTCTGGCTGTCGATGTAGAAGTAGTTCCCGTTCCCATCGTTCGTGATCGCCTCCAGCATCGCGTCATTGATGTTCCCCGAGCCAAACCCCAACACGCTGAGAAACACCCCCTTCTGGGCCCGCTCCTTCACCAACGTCGCCAGGTCACCCTGCCCCGTGGTGCCCACATTGAAATCCCCGTCCGTCGCGAGGATGACCCGGTTCACCCCGCCCTCCACGAAGTTCTCTTGCGCCAACTGATAGGCCCGCGTGATCCCCGCCCCGCCGTTCGTCGAGCCACCGGAGCGCAACTTGTCCAGCGACGCCAGCAACTGCCCCCGCCCCTCCTCCGTGATCCGGGTCGGCTTCAGCACCACGCCCTCCGCCCCCGCATACACCACCATGCTCACCCGATCCCGCTCATCCAGTTCCTCCACCAGCACCTTCATCGCATCCACCAGGAGCGGCAGCTTCGCGCTTTCCTGCATCGAGCCCGACACATCGATCAGGAACACCAGGTTCGAGGTCGGCCGCTGATGTTCCGGCACCTCCATCCCCTTCAGCCCGATCTTCACCAGATGATGATCCGCTGCCCAAGGACAGGTCGCCACATCCACCGACACCGCGAACGGTCCGCCCTTGGTCGGGGCCGGGTATTGGTAGTCAAAGTAGTTGATGCACTCCTCGATCCGCACCGCATCCGGGGAGATCGGCACCCCCTGCTGCAACATCCGACGAATGTTCGTGTAGCTCGCCGTGTCCACATCCACCGAGAAGGTCGAAAACTTCGCCAACTGCGGGGTCTTCCACGGCTGATCGATCAGCTGCCCGTAGCGTTCCCGATCCGTCGGGGGCGCATTCAACCGGGGAAACATCACTTTGGCATCCGAGCTCCCTCGCTTCAAAAGGAGCTCCGCAGGTTTCACCGCGGCTACCGCGAAGAGGTTCGCGTAAAACTCCCCTGCGGTCGAAACCTGAACTCCGTCAACACTTAGAATCACGTCATATTGATGCAAATTCATCTGGTCTGCCAAACTCCCCGGCGCAACTTCGGATACCCAAACCCCTTGCGCCCCACGCATGCTACCCACCTTTTTGAACTCTCTCACCTGAAGCCCAAAGCCATCCCTTCCATCATTGGTCAGGAGATCCTCTCCGCCCAAGCCACGCTGGGACTCGCCGGCCTTGCTCCCAAAAAAGGTGCTTCCTCCGCCACCGTTTCCGCCTCCTCCGCTCCCGCCTCCCCAACCGTCGCCAAAATCGTCTCTGTCACCGAAATCAGCGGCATCCGAAGCTATGGATGGGGCAGGAACAGGCACGGACTCATCCGTAGGCTCCCTGCTCGCTATTGCCTTCGCCATCGCCGATGATGGTGCCGACGGCCGTCTCGGAATCGAGCTCGTCATGCCCTCATTCTTCGTTCCCGGGCCATCCCCTTGGTATCTGATATCCTCCGTGACACTTGGAGGAAGGACTCGCTCCGCCGCAGGCTCAGGTTGCTCCATGATCGCCAGATCCACCCTCTCCTCCGACGTCCTCCACCCCATATACCCCAGCACACCCGCCGCCGACACCGTCAGCGCCGCCGCCCAGGCATAGGGAGCCCGCGAACGTTCCCGCCGCATCGGCGTCACCTTCCCGTCCTCCTCCTCTTCTCCCATCGCCGCGTCCACCGCAGCCAGTAGCTTCTCATCCGCCCCACGTCCCCGCGCATCCTCGCGCAGAAGTTCCTCCATGAAGCGGTCATTCAAATCGTCGTTCTTGTTCATCGATCGGTCGTTGTTAGATGGTTGATTGCTGGTCCATGCAGTCGCGCAGGGCCGTGCGGGCTCGTTCGAGGCGTTTGCGCATCGTGCTGGCATTGATCCCCAGCTTCTCCGCCGCCTCCTCTCCGGAAAGCCCCTCGTAGTAGTAGGTATCGATCGCCTCCGAAAACGCCTGCGGGAGTCGTCTGCGGCAGTGCTCCAGTGCCCCAAAGACCGCTCCGGTCTCCGTGCCCTTCGCCTCCCACGCACTGATGCTGGCCTCCAGCCTCCCCAGTTCCTCCTCCGCAAACTCCGGACGCCGCCCCATGCGGCGGCAGTGGTCCTTCCACTTGTTGCGCACGATCCCCCGCAGCCAGCTCCCGAAGTCCTTCGTCACGTCAAAGCGCGTCAGGTTCTTCCAAGCCGCCACGAGCGCCTCCTGCACCAACTCCTGCGCATCCGACGCGTCACGCACCAGACTCCGGGCGTAAACGAGCAGGAGCCGGTGGTGCTCCCGCGCCAGACGCGAGAACTCCACTCGATCCAGATCTTCCTTCATCAATATTGCCGACTGCATGGTTTCTACCCCCTGTTCGCCGCCAAGGACAACTTTGTGACCTATTTCTGCAAAAACCTCTCTCCCCTCTCCCCTTGGAAATTGGACATTGAGTGTTCGACATTGGGTGTTCCTCTCCCTCCCCCATTCCGCACTCCGCATTCCGCACTCCGCACTCCGCATTCCCCATTCCGCATTCCCCATTCGGCCTCCCCTTGCCAACTCCTCCCTCCCGTGGCCATTCTCCCCCGTGCCCGCTTCCCTGCAGCTCCGTCTCGACGGCCGGTTCTTCCGCCGCGGGGCAGACCGTGTCTTCCTGAAAGCCGTCACCTACGGACCCTTCCACTCCGACGACCCCCTCAACCCCCAGGACGAGTTTCCCCGCATCGCCGCCGCCGGCTTCAACGCCATCCGCCTTTACGACCCCCCCGACCGCCACCTTCTCGACGCCGCCGCCGATCACGGACTCAGCGTCCTCGCCTCCATCCCCTGGCCCTGGACCCGCGACTTCCTTCGCGACGCCTCCCACCTCACCGGGGCCGAACTGGCCTACGCCGAGTTCCTCGAAACCCACCAACACCACCCCGCCCTCGGTGCCATCCTCGTCGCCAACGAGATCCCCGCCGAACTGGTCCGCTGGATGGGCCCGGGCCGCGTCCGCGAGGCCCTCGAACACCTCATCAGCGCCTGCCGCACCTGCGCCCCCCACCTCCTCTACGCCTACGCCAACTACCCCAGCACCGAATACCTCGAACCCCGCAACGCCGACTTCACCGCCTTCAACATCTACCTCGAAGACGCTGTCCCCCTCCACCGCTACCTCCAACGCCTCCAGAACATCGCCGGCGACCGCCCCGTCCTCGTCACCGAGTTCGGCCTCGATACCGAGCGCCACCCCGAGCAGGAACAAGCCGACCTCCTCACCACCCAACTCACCGAATGCCTCGAAGCAGGCATCGCCGGCACCACCTTCTTCGCCTGGTCCGACCGCTGGCAAAACAACGGCCGCACCATCGACGATTGGAGCTTCGGCCTCACCCGCCGCGACCGGAGCGCCAAGCCCTCCCTCGCCGCCCTCGGCAAACTCCAGAACGCCATTCACACCAACCGCGACGCCCTCCCCCTCCAGGATCCTCCGAAATTTTCCGTGGTCGTCTGCAGCCACAACGGCGCCGAACTGCTCAAGACCTGCCTCCCCGCCTGCCTCGCCATCGACTACCCCGACTTCGAAGTCCTCGTCATCGACGACGGCTCCTCCGACGCCACCGCCCACGTCGTCGACGGCTTCCCGGAGGTCCGCCTCATCCAGCAGGAACACCTCGGCCTTTCCGTGGCCCGCAACCGCGGCGCCCAGGAGGCCACCGGCGACTTCATCGCCTACACCGACGACGATTGCGAACCCGACCGCGACTGGCTCTTCTGGCTGGCCCGCGCCTTCGCCGACCCCGCCGTCGGGGCCGCCGGGGGCCCAAACATCCCCCCCAAACCCCGCAGCCTCCAGGAAGCCGTGGTGGCCGCCGCCCCCGGCGCCCCCTCCCACGTCCTCCTCAACGACACCCGCGCCGAACACCTCCCGGGCTGCAACCTCGCCCTCCGCCGCAGCGCCTTCCAACGCATCCGCGGCTTCCGCGAACAGTTCCGCACCGCCGGCGACGATGTCGATCTCTGCTGGCGCCTCCTCGATGCCGACTGGCAGCTTGCCTTCGCCCCGGCCGCCTTCGTCTGGCACCGCCGTCGCACCTCCTTCCCTCGCTACCTCAAGCAACAATACGGCTACGGCCACGCCGAAGCCCTCCTCTGCGACGCCCACCCCGATCGCTTTTCCATCAGCGGCATCCGCTGGGAGGGCTGCATCTACGCCGGCGGCCCCGTCTCCGCGGGAGAGGACGACCTCATCGACCACGGCCCCCTCGGCGCCGCCCCCTACCAATCCATCGCCACCCACGTCCTCCCTCGCCGCCCTCTCGCCACTCGCTTCGACGGACCAGCCGCGCAAACCCTCCTCCGCCTCGCCGAATGGCTCTCCCCCCGCCTCCGCTCCTGGAACCGCTGGCGCAAAGGAGGACCACCCCCGATGTTGCGCTCCCCGTCGGAGACCAGCCACATCTACCGCGACGATGTTCGGGACCTCGGCGAACTCTCCTTCATCGCCAGCGACTCCCAAGCCCGGCAGCGCTTTCTCGATCACCTCCAGGAGAACGGCTGGACCCCGCGCCCCGGCACCGAAACCTGGGACCTCGAATTCCGCCCCTTCCTGCTCCACACCGCCCTCGAAACCCATGGCGGCGGCTACTACCTGCTCCGCGTCCGCTTCCTCCACCCTCCCGGCCAACGCAAGGAACTCGCCTCCCTCCTCCGTCACGTCGCCCTCGCCAACGACCTCCACTCAACATAAAACGTGGCACGACCAGCTTGCCCTCCGTAGCCTCGGGCGAAGGATGGGTCCCGGTCGTGATTGCATGGCACGCCCAAGCCACGAAGTCAGGCCATCGAGCCCCAAGCATTTTTCCACCGACCTCTGCCTCCTTCCCCCCTTCGATGACCGACCTCCGCACCTCCCATTTCGACTTCGAACTCCCCCCCGAGCTCATCGCCCGGCACCCCCTCGCCGACCGGCAGGCCTCCCGCATGCTCGTCGTGGACCGTGCCGCCGGCACCATCAGCCACCAACAGTTCACCGACCTCCCCAGCCACCTTCGTCCCGGCGACCGCCTCGTCCTCAACGACACCCGTGTCCTCCCGGCCCGCTTCTTTTCCAACGACGGCCGCACCGAACTCCTCCGCCTCGACCACACCGATCCCCTCCTCTGGCGCTGCCTCGTCCGCCCCGGCAAACGCATGAAGATCGGCCGCACCATCGCCATCGGCGAAAGTACGGGCACCGTCACCGACATCGATCCCGAGGGCAACCGCCTCATCTCCTGGGACAGCCCGGTCGATGAAACCACCCACGGCCGCCTCGCCCTCCCGCCCTACATTGACCGCCAACAGGAAGAGGCCGACCGCGATCGCTACCAGACCGTCTTCGCCAAGCAGGACGGCGCCATCGCCGCCCCCACCGCGGGCCTCCACTTCACCTCCGAACTCCTCGCCACCCAACCCCACAGCTTCCTCACCCTCCACGTCGGCATCGGCACCTTCCGTCCCGTTTCCGTCGAGGACCCCCGCGAGCACCGCATGCACGAGGAACACTTCACCCTCGACGCCACCGCCGCCGCCGAAATCAATGCCGCCCGGCGCGTCGTGGCCGTCGGCACCACCGTCACCCGCACCCTCGAACACCTCGGCCGCCAGGGCAAACCCCTCACCGCCGCCAGTGGCAGCACCGACATCTTCATCTACCCCCCCTTCCAGTTCCAGATCGTCGACGCCCTCCTCACCAACTTCCACCTCCCCAAGAGCACCCTCCTCATGCTCGTCAGCGCCCTCGCCTCCCGCGAACTCATCCTCGAGGCCTACCACCAAGCCGTCCGCGAGCGCTACCGCTTCTACTCCTACGGCGACTGCATGCTCATCCTTTGAGCCTCTCCTCCCGCGTAGCGGCCTCTCTGCGAGCGGTCGGCTGTTCCACCCCTCCCT
>JAQCFL010000099.1 GCA_027619375.1 Verrucomicrobiota bacterium
CACAGGCGGCGAGGGGGAGGGAGAGAAGGAGGAGGGCGCGGATCGCTTGCATGGCAGCACTCTACGGTGCAGGCTGGGGGCCAGCAAGCAGACCTCTTCCTATGAATCAGTTTCCTTGGGACAAACTTCTGAACTTCACCTGGATGGACGGGGCGAAGCTTTTCCTCAGTGCATTGGTCATCGTCCTGGTGACCAAGGTGCAGGTCTTCAATGACCGGCTGTCGGCCCTCCTGATCGCCCTGCCGCTGACCTCGCTGCTGGCGATGCTCTGGATGCGGGCCGAGAAACAGTCCTCGGAGCGGATTGCCAATCATGCCGAGGGGACCTTCTGGTTCGTCCTGCCGACCCTTCCTATGTTTCTGGTGCTCCCCTGGATGCTCCGGCAGGGCTGGGGATTCGGTATCTCGTTGACACTGAATTGCTTAATGACGATCGGGCTCTTTTTTGCACTCGTCGCGATCCTCAAACCGTTCGGGATCAAGCTGCTCTAGCGGGGGAAAAGAGGGTGGGATGTGCTTTTCCGGGCGAAATTTCTTGAATCGGCCATCGACATTTGATCTTTCCTCACCTCCAGCCCCGAGAATGGGCTTCAGAAGGGAAAAATTGCGCCGAGAACGAATGGAACCCGATAACATCATCCCATTCAACCAACCGAAGCGCCCTTCTGGATTTTCCGGTGTACCTATGAAAAGTGAGCTTGTCGAGAAGGCGGCGGAGATTTATCCCGACCCCCAGGTATTGATCAACATGGTGTCGAAACGTGTGCAGCAGTTGAACTCCGGTCGTTCCCCGCTCATCGATACCGTGCCGAGCATGGGAGCAGCGGACATTGCCCTGACCGAGATCATCGAGGGCAAGATCAGGCGGGTCGAGCCGACCAGCTAAGGCTGGCATTCCCGCTCAGCGAGAGTAGGGAAGAGTCATGGCCAAGGATAAGGATATTGCGACCAACAAGAAGGCGCGTCGCGACTATCACATCTCGGAGACCTACGAGGCCGGGATTGAGTTGCGGGGGACCGAGGTCAAGTCGATCCGGGATGGGAAGGTCAACGTCAGTGACGCCTATGCCCGGGTGGAGAAAGGGGAGATCCTGCTTTACGGCTGCGACATTCAGCCGTGGCAGACCGCGGGGGAGTATTTTCAGCACGCCCCGAAGAGGCCGCGCAAGCTGCTGTTGCACAAGCGGGAGATTCTGAAGATTGCGCAACTGGCCAATGAGAAGGGTTACACGCTTCCGTGTTTGCGGATGTATTTCAAGGGGCAGCGGGTGAAGGTGGAATTCGGTCTGGCGAAGGGCAAGACGCACGGGGATCAGCGTCAGGATCTGAAGAAGCGGGTCGAGTTGCGCGAGGCGCAGCGGGAGATGTCGCGGTTTAACAAGGGTTAGGGGTGGGAGAGGGTAACGGGGGGAGGAGGCGGAAACCACCGTGGCCCGTCCGCACCCGGTTCCGGCCCAAGCGGTGTCGCCGCCCCTACAGGGCTCTGGCACCGCAGTCCAAATGGGGAGTTTTCGGGGGAGGGGGCAGATGTTAGCCTTTCGCCATGGGGTCCTTGGTAGCCTTGTTGATCATTATTGTGCTCGCGCTGCTCATCGTGCAGTTGGGGACCAATGCACTGCTCCTGACGGGGATGACCCTGCCGGTGGCTAGGTTTCAGGCGGCTTCGGCGTTTTTCGGGGTGGGATTCACGACGAAGGAGGCCGAGTTGGTGGTGAATCATCCGGTGCGGCGGCGGGTGATTCTGCATTTGATCGTGGCGGGGAACGTCGGACTGACCTCGGCGCTGGCGACCTTGATCGTGACCTTCGTGAACAACAACAACGACGGAGGAGTGCCCCATGGGATGCTGCTGGTGTTGGTGTTGTTGGGTGGCCTTCTCCTGGCGGCGATTTTCAATTTGCCCTTTGTGAAGAAGCCCTTGGATCTGGTGATGCGGAAGTCCCTGGAGGGTGCGGGGATCGTCCGGGCGGTGGACTATGAGCTGCTGCTGAAGGTGCGCCAGGGCTTTTGTGTGTCGGATCTGGAGATCTCGGCAGGGCATCCCTTGGCGGGAAAGAAGCTGTGGGAATCACGTCCCTCGGACCAGGGGATCGTGGTGCTGGGGATTTACCACAAGGGCGGGAAGTTTGAGGGGGCGCCGACGAAGGATGCGGCGATCAGCCCGGGGGATACCATCATGGTCTATGGCAGTGAGGAGGACGTGGAGAAGTTGGTGGAGGGGAATCCGCGGCCGGAGGATGCGCTGGACAAGATTGACGAGCGGGCCACGAATGTGGACTGAGGGGGGCGGCTGGGCGGCTTGGCGGTTCCGTCATCGCCCCACAGGTGCGCATTGGCGTCGGCCAAAAGGCTAAGGGCCCCGGCCTTTCGGGTTTGGTTCTTGGGATGTGGAATTGGAATTTATTTGGAGCTTGGGGGTTGGGAATTTTCCCCGGATCACGGGTTCGCCTCGTCGAATTTCCACGATCCAATTTCCAAATATGCTCCAGTTCCCAAAATTCAAAATATCAAACCACCAATGCGGTTCTCACGCATCAAATCCGGTTCCGAAGAACTAGGCGGAGGGCATGAGATGCCAATCCATTGGAGGTCATTCAGCGATAGCTTGACGCCTATGCGCAGGGGCGTGCCGGCTTGGCGGTTCGGCTCTTCGCTGGGAGCTACGCAGGGGCGGGCACGCCTTGCTGCGGACCTAATCCACTCCGGAAAATCACCCAATTTTTTCTTGGATACGGGATGGGCGGGGCCCGGCTGGGCGGTTGGAAACCGCCGCCACGTTTTACTCGGCGGGGACGGCGGTCCAGCCGATGGAGTCGAGGAGGTGCTCCATCTTGATGCCGTATTCGATGTAGCTGTCGTAGCACTGTTGCCAGTCGGGTTCCTGGCCGTCGGTGACGTGGAAGACGGTAGCGACGTGTGGTTCGATGGCGATGCCGCCCTTGTAGTGGTGGGCCTTGAGGTCGCGGAGGATGTGGATGAGTTTGCCGTCGCCGGCACCGGGGAGGGTGTAGACCGGTTCGGTTTTGCCGCGGCCGGGGTATTGGCAGTCCTTGACGTGGACGTGGGCGATGTGTTCGCGGATGTCGTTGTAGAAGCCGAGGGCGTCCTGCCAGGGGAAGGGTTCGGACTTGGAGCGGTCGCGCTGAAAGATGGGGTTGCCGGTATCGAAGATGAGTTTGAGGCCGGGGACCTCCTCGATGAGGCGGAGGGTGTGGCTGGAGGAGAAGCCGCCCCAGTTCATGCAGTTCTCGTGGAGGGCGGCGATGCCTTCGTCGGCGAAGCGTTGGTGGATGGTGCGGAGGCGCTTGAAGCGCTCCTGTTCGTGCTGGTCCTGACCCCATTCCTCCTGCGCGTAGGACATGATGCGGATGATCTTTGTGCCGAGGCGCTTCATGCGGGGGATGGCGCGGTCGATTTCGGCGAGGGTGAGGTCGAAGTCGCTGGTGATCTTTTTGCCCCAGTTGCCGATGAGGGATCCGAACTCGGTGACGCGGATGCCGGCGTCGTCGAGTTTGCCGGCGATCTTGTCGAATTTTTTCTCGGGCAGCTCGTGGATGTTGGTGCCGTCGATGGAGCGGGCCGAGATGGCATTCCAGCCAAGGGTCCTGGTGGCCTTGATTTGGGTATCGAGGTCGCGGCCGGCCTCGTCGGCAAATCCAGTCAAATACATGGTAGAGAACTTAAGGGGGTGAAGATTGCTGGCAAGCCCCGGAGGGCAAAAAACTACAGCGTGACTTTCGCTCCTTCGTTTTGGGCGCTTTGGTAGATGGCGCGGATGACGGCGACGGGCTTGCGGGCCTCGGCGGCGGAGGTGGTTGGTTCGCGGCCTTCTTGGATGGCGTTGACGACCTCCTCGAAGTTGCGCTGGTGCTGGTGGAAATTGATGGCGGAGGGATCGTTGGCACCGAGGCCGGCCTCCTGGCCCTTCATGAGGGTGGACTTGATCTCGGCGTCTTCCGGTTTTTCCGTCATGAAGTCCCAGAGCTCGAAGGCCTCGTCGGCGAGGAAGACGGAGCCCTCCGTGCCGGCCAGTTGGACGCGGGCGGGGTGGCCGTCCCTGGACCAGGTGCAGGTGGATCCCTCGATGACACCCCGGGCACCGTTTTCGAACTCCACGATGGCCACGGCGATGTCCTCGACCTCGATGTCGGTGTGGGCGAGGCAGGCGGTGTTGGCTTGCACGGATTTGATGTGACCGGCGAGGTAGATGAGGGCGTCGATGGTATGGATCGACTGGTTCATGAGGGCACCGCCGCCATCGAGGGCCCAGGTGCCGCGCCAGGCGGCGGAGTCGTAGTAGGCCTGATCGCGGTACCACTTCACGTAGCAGGAGGCGGAGGTGAGTCTGCCGAAGCGGCCTTCGTCGGCCGCTTTCTTGAAGGCGTCCATGCCGGGATGGAAGCGGCGGTTGAGGACGGCGGCGACGGTGACGTTGTTGTTGGCGGCGGCGGCGGTGATCTGGTCGATGCGTTCGAGGGTGATCTCGAGGGGCTTTTCGCAGATGACGTGTTTGCCGGCATTGAGGGCGGCGAGGGCGGGGTCGAGGTGGGCGCCGGAGGGGGTGCCGATGGTGACGATGTCCAGTTCGGGGTCGGCGAGGAACTCGTTGATGTCGGAGTAGGCCTTGCAGCCGTATTCGGTGCCGATGCGGTCGGCGGCCTCCTGGCGGAGATCGAAGACGGATTGGAGTGCGCCACCGGACATGGCGGTGATGGCCTTGGCGTGGAAGTGGCCGATCATGCCGGCGCCGATGATTCCGAATTTCATGGGGACTGGTTGTTCGTGATCCGGTGTTGGTTATTGGGGGGAGGAGGCGGATTCCTTTTCGTGTTTGAGGAAGGAAAGGGTGCCGACAATGAAGAGGATGGCGAGGAAGATGAGGCCGCCCCAGGCGACCGTGGCGACTGGGATTGTGTCAAAAATCCTGTCGTTCGATTTGGTTTTGCCATGCAGGACCCAGATGGACCCGGCGCTGGCGACTACGGTGGAGAAGATCATGAGGATGTTCCAGATGATGCGAGCCTTTCCTTCCGGACGTTTGTCGCCGAGGACCTTCTTGGAGTTCATGAGGAGCAGGAACGTGAAATAGGCGATGGGCAGCAGAGAGCCACCGATGACCGAAGTTGGAACGGCAAGGGCGGCCTTCGCTTCGCCGGTCCAGAAGAGTGGGTAACAGGCACCGGCCAATCCGGAGATGCCGCAGCCGAGGAAGTACATGGCCTTGTTCGGTTCGTAGGGCGGCATCCGGCCGGGCGGGAAGTGGGAGGGGTCGGGGGAGCGGGTGAAAATTTCCTGGAAGGCGAGGCCGTTGATGAGCATGAGAATGATGATCGTGGAAACAGCCATGCCGAGGACCCCGATGCCGAAAATCTTCTGGGAGATGGCGGGCCCGGCGAAAGGCTCAAGGGTGATGGCGAGGGCGTTTGTGTCTCTCTTGATAAGCATGGCGGCGAGGTCCTGATCGGCGCTGTTGACGTTCTCAAGGGAGGCGGTTGTCTTGGTGATTGCGGTGAGAGTGCTCTCGGAATAGTTGCCCTGCGCATCGCGGAGGTCGGTGGTTTTTGTGTGGAAGGCCGAAGCGGAGGAGATGACGACACACGCGGTGGCCAGGAAGAAGGGGATGAAGAGGCCGATGGAGAGATCGACGATGGAGAGGCCGCGGTGTTTGGTGCCCCAGCGCTTCTTGAGGAGGGAGTAGGGGAGGAGCCAGGTCATGTTGATGCCGACAGCGGTGCCGAAGGCGGTCATGATGACGTCTTGTTGCTCGGCTGAGATTTTCTTGATCCAGAACCCGGCATTGGAGGACTGGGCGATGAGATCGCCGTAGGATGCCGCCGGCTTGAAGAGGAGAGAGGGATCGGGAATAAAGCCGGAGAGGATTTGTCCCCAGGGGACCTGTCCATTGACGGTGAGGGTGACGACGACGGCCATGAAGGAGAGGACAATGACGCCGACCATGATCTTGATGATGAGGTCGAAGGCCTTGGCTCCCGCGCCGTCGGTTTGGTAAAGGTAGTTGACGATGAGACCGATGCCGAGGAAGACGGCGATGATGAGGCTCTGGGGGACGGCGTCGGAGAAGAGGTTTTGCTGGATGGCGGCGGTGCCCAGCGAGAATTGGGGCATGGTCCAGACGATGTTGGCCATGATGGTGGCGACGAGCCAGGACCAGCCGAGGAGGGGGTGCAGATTGCGGTTGATGGAACCGAAGGGGCGCTGGCCGGTGGAGAGGGTGACGTAGGCGATGGCGGAGAGCATGATGATGCCGCAGATCATGGCGAGGGGTTGGAGCCACATGAGGCCGTAGCCGGAAATGACGCCGAGGTAGAGGGCCCCGGCAAGGGAGCCTCCGCCGAGGGTGATGGCACCTTGCAGCCAACCCGGGCCGGAGAGTTTGGCGTAGGTGAAGATTTTGGTGACGGCGGGTTTGTCGGCGACGGATTCGAGGATCTCGAGTTCGCGGTTGGAGGAGTGTTCGTCGGCCATGTGTGGGACAGGATTAGGGCACAGCGGGGTGGGAGGACGAATGGTTTTTTGGAATTTGTGGGGAGAAATGGGGGATTTGGAGGGGTTGGGGGCTAGAGGGGCGGCGGGAAATGGGAGAGAAAAGGCTGACGCGGGCCGAGAAAGTCCGCTAGATTCCCCTTGTGACGGCGAAGCAGTTTTACGACTGGCAGACCTCCGGGGGCACGGACGACGTGATGCGCCTGGTGGCCAGTCTTGAGAAGAGGGACATCCGCTGGTGTGCGATTGGGGGTGTCGCTGTCAACCACTGGGCCGAGGAGCCCATGGTGACGCAGGATGTTGATTTTGTGGTGGCGGCGGAGCAGGTAGAGGGGGCGGTGGAGGCCTTGATGGAGGCTGGGTTTAAAGCCGAACGGCACCAATGGTCCGTCAACTTCAGGGGGCATTCGAAGGTGAGTATCCAGCTGAGCACGGAGGATGTGTATTTGAGTTTTCCGGAACGCGCGGTCCCGGCGGATGTGCACGGGATCCTGCTCCGGGTGGCGACATTGGAGGACACCATGACCGGCAAAGTTCTCGCGTGGAGTGACAAATCGCGCCGTCAGAGCAAGCGCATCAAGGATTTCGCGGATATTGCGCGGTTGGTGGAGTCTCATCCGCACCTCTGGGAGGCCTTGCCCGAGGCGCTCCGGGATCAGGTGGAAGAGCCTCAAGCATAGACCTTTCGCAGGTAGTCGATGGACTGTTGGGCTATTTCGTCGGGGGAGGGGTCGTATTTGAAGACTTCGACGGAGACCCAGCCGGAGTAGTTGGTTTGGTGGAGGGCGGCGGCGGCGGGGGTATGGTCGACTGCGCCCATGCCGGGGCCGAGGAGGTTGGGGTCGTTGGCATGGTAGTGGGCGGTCCAGGCGGCGGAGTCGCGGATGATGGTGTCCATTGCCTTGTCCTCGGAGCTCATGGCCTTGACGTCGAGGTGGAGGCGGCAGTGGGGGTGATCGACCGTTTCGAGGAGCCTGATCGTCTCGGCGGCGCTGTTGAGGAAATTGGTTTCGGTGGGGCTGAGGGGTTCCATGGCGATGGTGATGCCGAGGGGAGCGCAGTGTTCGGCGGCGGCGCGGAGGAGGGTGGCGGCGCGGGCGAAGGCCTCGTCGTAGTTCCAGCCATCCTCGAGGGAGCGCTGTTGGGGACTGCCCCAGATCATGATGGTGCCGCCCATGGCGTGGCAGAGGTCGGCGAGGTGTCGGGTGTAGTCGAGGGTGGCGGCGCGGATGGTGTCGTCGGGGGCGGTAAGGTGGAAACCTTCCGTTTTGGCGAGGAGCCAGTGGAGGCCGACGGGGGTGAGGCCGTGGTCGCGGATGATGGCGCCGAGGGCCGTGGCGTCGTCGGGGGTGAGGGTGCGGAGGTCCTCGGCGAGGGTGAAGGGGGCGACTTCGAGACCGGTGTAGCCGATGGCGGCGGCGGTGCGGCATTGTTCGGAGAAGGAGCGGTCCTGGAAGGTCTCGTTGCAGATGGCGAATTTCATGGGCGAGCCGGGTGTAAACGCTGGGGAGGGATTTGGGAAGGGGAAGGGGGTGATCGGTAAAGGTCGATAGGTAGGGGACGGTCGCTCCGCGCCGTCCGGCGGTAGGGCGGTCGAAACCACGGATGCTACAGAACTACGGACCAGCCAACGAACGGTGCAGTTTTCCGTTAACCCGGGCAGGCAGATGGATCGTGGAGGGGCACTCCCTTGGCAAGAGTTGAACCACCGGACGGCGCGGAGCGACCGTCCCCTACCTTTCCGAAGAAGGCGGCGTGGAGGGGGAAGGAGGCATGGGAAAGGGTTGTGATTCTGGGAGGAGGGGGCAGACTCCCGCCTTCGCTGTGAGCAAGACGGATTCCGAGACGCCCGCCCCGCCCCCGAGCCTGCGCTCGGACCTCGCCACCTTGGTGAAATTGAGGCTGAACACCTTCGTCCTCATCACGGCCTTCTTCGGCTATTTTCTTGCGGTGAAATCGGGCGGGGCCGGATGGGGCGGCGGGACGTGGTGGGTGTTGCTGCACACCCTGATCGGGACGGCGGCGGCGGCGTTCGGGGCCTCGGTGTTCAATCAGCTGCTGGAGATCAAGGAGGATGCGCAGATGCGGCGCACGGCGGATCGGCCGCTGCCGTCAGAGCGGATGTTGCCAACCGCGGCGTTTGGGATCGGTTGGGGCTTGTCGGCGTTCGGGGTCATTCATTTGGCGGCGATGGTGAACATCGCGGCGGCCTATCTCGCGGCGCTGACCATCGGGGTGTATGTTTTTGTTTACACGCCGCTGAAGCGGAAGAGTTCGGTGAACACGCTGGTCGGGGCGATTCCGGGGGCCTTGCCGCCGTTGATTGGCTGGGTGGCGGGTGGGGGTGGACTGTGGGATGTGGGCGGGTGGTTTTTGTTCTCGCTGCTGTTTCTGTGGCAGTTGCCGCACTTTGTGTCGATCAACTGGCTCTGTCGGGCGGAGTATGAGACGGCGGGCTACGTGATGTGGTCGAACGGGGATGAGAGCGGGCGCTACTCGGCGGCGCTGGCGGGGGTGTTTTCGGTGTTTTTGGGGCTGTTGGCGCTTTGGGCGCCGTTGCAGGGCCTCTCGGGGTGGATTTTCGGGGTGGCGGGGCTGTTGGCGGGGTTGCTGCTGGCCTGGCTGGCCTTTGATTTTCGGCGGAGTCTGGATCGGAAGGCGTTTCGGCGTTTTTTCCTGCTGACGCTGCTCTACCTGCCGGTGGTTCTGACGGTGCTTGCCATCGACTGGAACTAGGTTAGCTTGCGCCCGCTGTGCCGGGTGACCGAATTCAGATGGAGGCTGCGCCGCGGGATCCCGCGAAGTTGCGGAATACCGCGTTCGTGCTGATCGTGATCGCGGTGGTGGGGGGCATCATCATTATGGCCGCCTACCTGCTCAATCTGCGTCGGCAGGAGGCGAGTGGACGTCCGCCGCACGTGGCGCGACTGGAGAGCAACTTTGCGGCGGTGAACCACGACAAGACGGCGGTGGGGCTCGGATCGCTGGAGGGGAAGGTGTGGTTGCTGACCACGGTGTGTCTCGGGCAGGCGGAGAGGAGTGTGGAGAACATCCGGGTCATGCAGGCCGTGGCGGCGAAGTATCCGGCGGAAACCGATTTGCATTTCGTCTGTTTGACGATCGATCCGAATAACGATGTGCCGGAGAAGATGGCGGAGTTTGCGAAGGGCCTCGGGCTGGCGGAGGAGCCGCGGTGGTGGTTTCTGGCGGCGGGGGAGGAGCCGACGCGGGGCTATTTGAAGGACAAGCTGAAGTTCGGAGCGATCACGGAGCAGACCGTGGATGGAAAGGTGGTGATCGGCTTTGATTCGGTACTCGGGTTGGTTGACAACAACCGCAATCTCCGGGGGCGCTACGACTTTGCGGCGGCCCGGAAAGTGCAGGACGAGACACGGCAGGCCCTGGCGGAGCATCCCGGGGAGTTGGAGAAGCTGAACGAGGAGCACCGCGCGGCGATGGAGCAAAATCGTGAGGCGGTGCGGTTCCTGGAGGATCACCTGCTCAAGGCGATGGAATACGTGTTCAACGAGAAGAACGGGACGCTCCCGGAACAACCATGACAGACAAGGCCAAAATTATTACAATCTATGGAACGGCAGCGGTGGTGGCGGTCGCGGTGATCGGCACGTCGATGTGGATTCGCAATCAGCGCAAGGAGATGTTCGGGCGGAAGCCGCAGGTGGTGGATGTCGGCAAGGAGGAGCCGGGTGTGCTGCGGGAGTTGGAGGGGGACCTGACCGTCACCAATCAGGCGGGCGAGGAGGTGAAGATTTCCGATCTGGACGGAAAGGTCTGGGTGGTGAACCAATTTTTTGCGAACTGTCCGGTCTGTCTCAAGCAGAACTCGGGTGACCTCATCGCGCTTTACAAGGAGTTCGGGTCGAATCCGGATTTCCAGATGGTGTCGATCAGCGTGGATCCGGAACGGGACACGGTGGAGTTTCTGGCGGATTACGCGACGGCGGTGGGAGCGGATGCGAAAAATTGGTGGTTTGTGCGGGGGGAGAAGGAGAAGGTGTATCGGTTTTTGACGGAGCAGATGAAGTATGCGGCGGTCGTGGAACGGCCGGAGGCGGATGGGGCGCAGCGGTTTGCGCATGACTTCGGGATTCAGGTCTATGGCCGGGGGCGGCGCTTGGTGCGGCAGCGGGATCTGGTGAGTGCGATGAGTTTCGGGGAGGATTACCACGCGCAGAGTTTGAAGGAGTTGAAGGAGCGGATCGCCCTGAGATTGGAGGAGCCATTGCCACCGCGCGGGGAGGACGCCGTTGAATCCGGAGAGTGATGTCTGAGTTGGAAACGTATCGGTCCCGCGAGGCGAATCTGGCGCTGGGCAGGCGGCTCAAGGTGGTGGTATGGATGGTGACGGCGGTGGTGCTGCTGTTGGTGGGGATGATGCGGCGGGTGAAGATCGCGCTGCCGGAGGGGATGGACTTTGGATTTTTGCCGCCGGTGCATGCGGGTCTGAATACCTTGGCGGTGCTGGCCCTGGTGGGGGCGCTGGTGGCGATCAAGCGGGGGAAGCCGGCCCTGCATCAGCGGTTCATCAACGGGGCGATGGTGCTCTCGGGGCTGTTTCTGTTGTCGTATGTGACCTACCATTTCACCTCGGGGGAAACGATCTACGGGGATACCAGTGGGGATGGGGTGTTGGACGAGGTGGAGAAGGCGGCGGTCGGGGGAATGCGGACGGGGTATGTGGTGCGGTTGATCAGTCACA
>JAQCFL010000100.1 GCA_027619375.1 Verrucomicrobiota bacterium
CCCTCAACCCTCCCCAAAAAGCCTCCACCATTCTCCTCTCCCCCATTTGGAGCAGATTTCACCTTCCCATCCCCACCACCGCCCTCCTAGACTCACCGCCACCCCGCCCCAAGGCACGGCAATCCAAAAAAAGCATCCCAACCCATGGTCCTAGAACTCATCCTCTTCACCGTCTTCGTGGTCCTCGTCATCGGACTCGGAATTTTCAAAGGTCAAAAAGAGGAGGGAGGCAGCGGCTCGGGTGCCGGCCACTACTTCCTCGCCGGCCGCGGACTCACTTGGTACCTCGTCGGCTTCTCCCTCATCGCCGCCAACATCTCCACCGAACAGTTCGTGGGGATGTCCGGTCAGGCCGCCGACTGGCTCGGCATGGCCATCGCCTCTTACGAATGGATGGCCGGGATCACTCTCGTCGTGGTCGCCTTCATCTTCCTTCCAAAATTCCTGAAGTGCGGCATCTACACCGCCCCCGAATTCCTTGAGTACCGCTACGGCCCCTTCTCACGCTTCGTCATGGCCATCGCCACGCTCGTCATTCTCGTCGGCGTCCCCACCGCCTCGGTCATCTTCTCCGGAGCCAAGGTCGTCTCCGTTTACTACCCGGACGTGCCGATCCTCGGCAGCCTCACCGCCTCCTGCTGGCTCATCGCCATCGTCGCCGCGGCCTACGTCTTCATCGGTGGTCTGAAAGCCTGCGCCTGGACCGACCTCATCTGGGGCGCCTCCCTCATCCTCGGCGGGGGCATCGTCGCCTACCTCGTCTTCCAGAACCTCGCCGGCGCAGACCCCTCCGAACTCGCCAAAACCGCCACCAACAAGGCCCTCGATCCGAACACCCTGAAGGACGCCGGAGCCTGGGAGCGCTTCCAACTCCTCAATGCCGGCACCGCTGAGGAAGGCGGCAAACTCCACATGCGCCGACCCATCGATGATGAGTCCATCCCCTGGACCGCCCTCATGCTCGGCCTCTGGATCCCCAACTTTTTTTACTGGGGCCTCAACCAATACATCATTCAACGGACCCTCGGATCGAAGTCCCTCGCCGAAGGCCAGAAAGGCATCGTCTTCGCCGCCTTCCTGAAACTTCTCATCCCCTTCGTCGTGGTCATCCCGGGCATTCTCGCCTTCAACCTCTTCTCCGGAGACCTCCATCTCTCTGCGGCTGAAAGCAACATTAGGGCCCTCAAGGACGCCACCGCAAAACAAACGGTTCTCATCGACCACCAAGTCGTTGAACTCCAACCCGGGATCGTCGCCGATGCCATCGCCCGAAACGCAGGCTTGGCAGGGGTGGCCTCCGACCTCCCCGCAGACGCAGATTCCATGGCCATTGCCGAGCACATCAATGGACTCGCCAAACTCGCCGCCGAGAAGGACCCCAAGGTCACGCAGGGACCAAGGCTCGTCAGCTACGACTACGACGCGGCCTTCCCGGTCCTCCTGAAGAACCTCATCAAGCCGCATTGGTACATCTCCTGGTTCGTCCTCGCCGCCATCTTCGGCGCGGTGGTCAGTTCTCTGGCCTCCATGCTCAATTCCGCCTCCACCATCGCCACGATGGACATCTACCGGAAGTTCAACCCCAACGCCTCCCAAGAACAACTCATCAAGTCCGGGCGGTTCTGTGTGGTCCTCTTCGTGATCATCGCCGCCATCATCGCCCCCTTCCTGGCCAACCCGGGCTTCGGCGGCATCTTCACTTTCATCCAGGAGTTCCAGGGCTTCATCAGCCCCGGAGTCCTCGCCGTCTTCCTCTTCGGTGCCCTCGTCCCGAAAGCTCCGCGCTTCCTCGGCTGGTCCGGTATCCTCATGAATATGGGTCTCTACGGGCTCCTCAAGATCTGGCTCGGCGATGTTATCACCGAGAACGGCCTCTGGTTCTCCGACAACATCTCCTTCCTCGACCGAATGGCCGTCTGCTTCATCGTCGTCATGCTCTACTGCACGATCATGACCATCGTGAAGCCCCTTCCAGAACCGGCCATCCTCCCCGTGAACAAGGACATGAACCTCGAATCCTCCAAGTTCGCCAAAATCGCCGGTGCTGGAGTCGTCTGCCTCACGATCATCCTCTACATCATCTTCTGGTAGGCTCCCTCTCCCGAAAAACCCAAATACAAAAACCCAATACATAAAGGCCCCGCTCCGGCAGGGCCTTTTCTTTCTTGGGCAACGCCGCCCGGAGTGCTGAGGCTCGCCCTCCCGCCGCGTTCCCCAACCCTGCCGCCTCCCCCAACCCCGACCACCCCCCACCAGCTAATCACATTAGCCAAATAGCGCCCAATTGACCATCGCCGCCAAAACCCTTGCAGAATCAGCACTCCCCACCCTCCTTTCGATCAGATTTGCGCCGTTTGCCGACAAAATTCCCCTTCCCCGACCACCCCTTTCCTCGCCATCCTCCCCGTGCCACAACCGATGAAATTCCCAGCCCTTTGCCTCCTTGCACTCACCCTCACCGTCACGGGCGTCGGCGCCCAACCAGATTGGGAAAACGAGGCGGTCTTCCGCATCAACAAGGAGGCCGCCCACGCCACCAAGATGCCCTTCCCGGACCGTGAGTCCGCCCTCACCCGCAGGCGCCTCGAATCCCCCTACTGCCGCATCCTCAACGGCGTTTGGAAATTCTACCACGTCGGCCATCCCGACAACCGCCCCGTCGATTTCTACAAGCCCGACTACGATGTCTCCACCTGGGAGGAAATCCCCGTCCCCGCCAACTGGCAACTGCACGGCTACGGCACCCCCAACTACACCAACGTCACCTATCCCTTCAAAAAAGATCCGCCCCGCGTCATGGGCGTTCCCGACGCTCACTATCTCACCTTCCCCGAGTCCAACCGCAATCAGGTCGGCTCCTACCGCCGCAATTTCTCCGTCCCCGACAGCTGGAACGGGCGCCGCGTTTTCATCGCCTTCGAGGGCGTCGACTCTGCCTTCTACCTCTGGGTCAACGGACAGCAGGTCGGCTACTCCCAGGACTCCCGCACCACCGCCGAGTTCGATCTCACCAAGTACCTCCAAAAGGGCGACAACGTTCTCGCCGTCGAGGTCTACCAACACTCCGACGGCTCCTACCTCGAGGACCAGGACATGTGGCGCCTCTCCGGCATCTTCCGCGATGTTTACCTCTGGTCCGCCGCCCCCACCGACCTCCGCGACATCGAGATCCGCTCCGGCCTCTCCGCCGACTACACCACCGGTGAACTCGAAGTCCTCCTCACCCTCCACAACTGGAGCGACGACGGATCCACCGGTTCCTATGCGATCGATCTCCTCGACGCCGCCGGCCGCAAGGTCCACGGCTGGACCGGCAACGCGAATCTCGCCCCAGGCCAGGAACTCGTCGTCACCGGGAAGGCCGCCGCCCTCCCAATCCAGCCCTGGTCCGCGGAAATCCCAAACCTCTACACCCTCCTCGTCACGCTCAAGGACAGTGCCGGCACCACCACCTGCTACGCCCTCAAGACCGGCTTCAAATCCTCTCAAATAAAAGACGGCCAACTTCTCATCAACGGCAAGCCTGTCCTCTTCAAGGGCGTCAACCGCCACGACCACCACATGGTCACCGGACACTACGTCACCGAAAAGGACCTCCGCGAGGACATCAGCCTCATGAAACAACTCAACATCAACGCGGTCCGCTGCTCCCACTACCCCAACGACCCGCGCTTCCTCGAACTCACCGATGAACTCGGCCTCTACGTCATCGACGAGGCCAACATCGAATCCCACGGAATGGGCTGGGGTCCCAATGCCACCGAAACCCTCGCCCGCATCCCCTCCTGGGACGCCGCCCACCTCGACCGCATCATCAACGTCGTCGAACGCGACAAGAACCACCCTTCCGTCATCCTCTGGTCCATGGGCAACGAAGCCGGCGACGGCGACGCCTTCGTGAAGGCCTCCGCCTGGATCAAACAACGCGATCCCTCCCGCCCCGTCCACTACGAGCAGGCCGCCGACCGCGCCCACACCGACATCATCGCCCCGATGTACAAACCCATCGACGCCTGCGAAAAATTCTGCCGCGAGGAGGAACAGAAGCCGCTCGATCAACAACGCCCCCTCATCCAGTGCGAATACTCCCACGCCATGGGCAACAGCACCGGCAACCTCGCCGACTACTGGAACCTCATTCGGCGCGAACGACTCCTCCAGGGCGGCTACATCTGGGACTGGGTCGATCAAGGCCTGCTCACCCGCAAACACCCCGCCGATGTCTGCGGCCCCGGCACCCACCTCATGGGCGTCCTCCACCCCGGGCAGGGACTCGCCGCCGGCGGAGTTCTGGTCGCCAACAACGACGCCCTCAACGTCACCGAGGCCATCACCGTCATGGCCGAAGTCCGCGGCAACGCCGGCGGCGGCGAAAACAACAACCGCAACGAATCCGACGGCTACCCCATCGTCACGAAAGGCGACAACGCCTACTCCCTCAAAATCGCCGCCAACGGCAACCAGATCGAATGGTTCGTCTTCACCGACACCTGGCAAACCCTCCAGGCCCCCCTCCCCGAGAACTGGCAGTCCCAGTTCCACCAACTCATCGGCACCTACGACGGCAAACAACTCAAGATCCACATCGACGGCAGGGAAGCCGCCTCCAAGGAGGTCACCGGCGCCATCAACACCAACGCCGACGACCTCGCCATCGGTCTCAACGCCCAGGAACCCTCCCGCCGCTTCGACGGCTCCATCGCCAGCGTCCAGGTCCTCAACGGTGCCCTCGATCCCGCCAAACGGGAGCAACTCCCCGAACTCCTCAACCTCGACTTCCGCAAGGCCGCCAACGCGCCACAGACCCGCGAGTTCTGGGCCTACGGCGGCGACTTCGCCGACCACCCCAACCAACGCTCCTTCTGCATCAACGGCATCGTCCGCCCCGACCGCAGCGCAGGCCCCCAGGCCCCCGAAGTGAAGAAAATCTACCAGTCCGCCCACTTCAGCCCCGGCACCCGCGTTGGCAATGACATGACCGTCAACCTCCACAACGAATACGACTTCACCTCCCTGAAGGGCGACCAACTCAAGGGCGAATGGCAACTCACCCGCAACGGAGAAATCGTCGCCACCGGCTCCATCACCCCCCCCGATGTCGCCCCCGGCGAAACTGGATCCATCGTCCTCAAGGACATCGGCGCCGAACTCGACAGCCCCGGCGAACACTTCCTCCGCCTCACCCTCAAACTCGACACCGACGCCCCCTGGGCACCGAAAGGCCACGAACTCGCCTGGGACCAGATGAAACTCAGCGGCGACTATACCCCGCCACCGCCACCACCACCCGGCGCGGCCCTCTCCGGCGTCAATCGCGAGGGCGACCTCCTCAAGATCCAGGGCCGCGGATTCTCCGCCGCCTTCGACAGCCGCAACGGCGCCCTCGTCTCCTACAATGTCGATGGCCGGGAACTCCTCGCCAGCCCCCTCCACCTCAACTTCTGGCGCCCCCCCACCAACAACGATGAAGGGGCCAAACTCCACCGCAAACTCGCCCCTTGGCGCAACGCCGGGGCCCGCGCCCAGGCCACCGCCGTCAACACGGAAGGCTCCGGACCCTCCCAAATCCTCCGCTTCAACCTCAAACTCCCCGTCGGCCAGTCCACCGCCGAACTCATCTACACCATCCAAAGCTCCGGTGAAATCGAGGTCGCCGTCACCGCCCATCCAAAAGGCAAGGATGTCCCCATGCTCCCCCGCTTCGGCATGCAGGCCGAAATCCCCGCCACCTTCTCCCAGTGGAAGTGGTACGGCCGCGGCCCCACCGAAAATTACAACGACCGCCGCGATGGCACCTGGATCGGCCAGCACACCGGCACCGTCGACGACCTCTTCAACCTCTACCTCGACCCACAGGAATCCGGTAACCGCACCAGCATCCGCTGGACCACCTTCACCGACCAGGAGGGCAAAGGCCTCCGCGTCGATACCATCGGCCCCCACCTCCTCGAGGTCGCCGCCTATCCCTTCTCTCCCCTCGACATCGAACTCGCCCGGCACCCCATCGACCTCCGCCGCAGTCCCACCAACACCATCAACCTCGATTACGGCCAACTCGGCCTCGGCGGCACCAATTCCTGGGGCCAGCTCCCCCTCGAAAAATACCGCCTCCCCGCCGACAAACCCTACCAATATTCCTTCCGCCTCAGCACACAACGCTAGCAGGAGGCCTCACCCCCGCTCCGCCCATCAACTCTTCCCACATGTCCATCCAACCCAACACGCCCCTCTCCGAACTCGCCGCAGAGGCCAAGGCCCACCTCCGCCATTTCTACGACAAGGAGGCCACCCTCGTCGCCGCCGCCCCCGGACGCGTCAACCTCATCGGCGAACACATCGACTACTGCGACGGCTTCGTCCTCCCCCTCGCCATCAACCGCCACATCCTCATCGCCGCCGCCCCCAACGGCACCTCCCGGGCCCGCATCCGCACCACCTGCGACGAGGAGGAGGCCGTCATCCCCCTCGATCAACCACAGGAAATCCTCGCCCCCAAATGGTCCCACTACATGCGCGGCGTCTTCGAGGGCTTCCGCTCCCGCAGCATCTGGCCCCTCCCCGGCTTCGACGCCATCATCGTCTCCAGCGTCCCCAACGGCGGCGGACTCTCCTCCTCCGCCGCCCTCGAACTCGCCACCGCCACCCTCGCCGAGGGCCTCGCCGACAACTTTCTGGACACCAAGGAAAAGGCCCTCCTCGCCCAAAAGGCCGAACACGACTTCGCCAAGGTCCCCTGCGGCATCATGGACCAGTTCGCCTCCGCCTTCGGCAAAAAGGACCACCTCATCCTCATCGACTGCCAGACCGGCGAACCCGAACTCGTCCCCTTCCACGATCCCGACCTCACCATCCTCGTCTCCAACACCATGGTCTCCCACGACCTCACCGACGGCGGCTACGCCGCCCGCCGCAAGGACACCGAGGACGGCCTCGCCCACCTCGGCAAGTCCAGCTGGCGCGACGCCACCATGGCGGATGTCGAGGCCGCCAGGAAAAAAATGGGCGACCGCGTCTACCGCCGCTCCCGACACGTGGTCGGCGAAATCGAACGCACCATCCAGGCCGCCGAGGCACTCAAAACCGACAACTACTCCGCCCTCGCCTCCCTCATGGCCGCCTCCCACACCTCCCTCCGCGACGACTTCGAGGTCTCCTGCGCCGAACTCGACCTCCTCGTCGAAATCGCCGACGAAATCGGCTTCGAAGGCGGCGTCCTCGGTGCCCGCATGACCGGCGGCGGCTTCGGCGGCTCCACCGTCACCCTCTGCCGCACCGAACACGCCCGGGACATCGCCGCCACCCTCGAGGACAGCTACCGCGCCAAAACCCACCTCACCCCCCAGATCTTCGCCTCCCGCCCCGTCCAGGGCGCCCACCTCCTCTAGGGAAGCGTGGGGGCGTCCCGCCCGCTTCACAACCCCGCCCTCTGAAAAACCCCCGCCATCTCCCAAGTCTTCCCTCCATGCACCTCTCCCTCCTCTCTCTCCTCCTCCTCTCCGCATCCATGTCCCTCCTCTCCGCCAAACCAAAAAACTGGGAACCCTCCATCCGCGCCTTCGAGCAATACGACGCCAATACCCCCCCTCCCGAGAAACCCCTCCTCTTCGTCGGCAGCTCCAGCGTCCGCATGTGGAAACTCAAGGACTCCTTCCCCGGCCTGGTCACCATGAACCGCGGCTTCGGCGGATCCGAACTCTCCGACTCCCTCCAATACTTCGACCGCATCGTCCTCCCCTACCGCCCCCGCGCCATCCTCCTCTACGCCGGCGACAACGACATCGGCAACGGCGAGACCGCCGAACAAGTCATCGCCGACTACAAGGCCTTCGCCGCCAAGGTCCGCTCCCAACTCCCCAAGGCCGACTTCGCCTACCTCCCCTTCAAGCCCAGCCTCGCCCGTTGGAACCTCTGGCCCGAAATGCAAAAGGCCAACCAAGCCATCAAGCAACTCGCCGCCGCCGACCCCAAACTCCACTACCTCGACACCGTCACCCCCATGCTCGGCGCGGACGGCAAACCAAAGAAGGAATTCTTCCTCCCCGACGGCCTCCACATGACCCCCCCCGGCTACCAAGCCTGGACCGCCGTCGTCACCCCTTGGCTCGAGTCCCTCAAATGATCGGCTTGGAGCAACGCCCAACCTCAGGCCCAAGGCTGGGACCGACCTCCGGGCGGTCCGGCGATTAAAGCCTCCCGCCCTTCTCTCACATTCCATCCCTTCTCCCCCTGCCCTCCTCACCCACACCGCCGCAGTCCCTCCACCCCACCACCCAGCCGATATCGCTTTCCCCCCGTGGCTGCGGCATCCTGCCGCAGGCCGTCACCGCGGCGTCCCGCCGCGACTAAAGATCCGCCGAACAATCCCACCACGCCCATCAATGAAGCAAAAGTTTCTCTTTCTGCTTCTAGGAATCTTTCCCACCGTATTGGGAGCCCTCCTCTTCCTCTCAACGGCATTCCGATTAACCAAGGCCAACGCTTCCGCCGCCAAATATCAAAAACGTGTCGATCCATGGATCGAGGAGCTTCTGACAACAACCACTGTTGCCGAAGTGCGATCAATGTCACGTGATGAACGGTCGGATCTCTACCTCGATCTCCGATATCTGAAATCAGATTTCGATTTCCAGAGCGAACCCACGGCCGACAGCTTTCGGATTCTCGGAGGCCTGATCCTGTCGTTCTTTGGACTCTGGCAGGCACACTTATTGCGCGAAAAGAGTTCCAACCAGCACCCCGAATCAATCACCACCACCCCATAGCACCAGAGCCCCCACCATCCTCCCCCCCCTCCCCAATCCACTCCCCAAATCAGCGCCCTCAGCGAAATCAGCGGTCAATCTCCCCTCCCCCCCACACATCACTCAAAACACCACAGATGCTCGTGCGTCCGCACCAGCAACATCCCATCCACCGCCACCGGCGTCGCCACCAGCGCGCTCTCCTTCACATCCTCCAAACCCTTCGCCGTGATCGTCCCGCTAAACACCGTTCCGTCCGAGCGACAGCAATAGAGCGTCCTCCTCATCACTTCCTTTCTCCATCTCACTCCTTCTCCACCCACCCCTTCCACTCCTTCTCGATCACCTCCCGCTCCGGTAACTTCCCGTCGATGATCAAAAACCGATAGTCCAACACCAACTCCCCACCCTCCGGAATGTCCTTCTGGAAAAACGCCCCGAACCGCCCGTAGTCCCGATAGGCCGACCAACGCGTCCCCTTCGGATTCTCGGGATGATTCATCTGCACCACACTGTGGCGCGTCCCGTTCAGCACGTAGGTCTCCCCCACCCAGCGCAGATCCTCCACCTTCCTCGGGTCATCCCCCTCCTGCGGAAACAAGTACACCGTCTTCTTCAGCTTCACTTCATTCGCCGGACGATAGTGCACCCCGGCATGCTCCGGATCCCCCTTCAACGACACCGCCCCGTACTTCGCCTCCAGCTTGGTGTGAAAATCAACGATCATCCGCACCCCTTCTCCGCCTTCCGTCACCCGCGTCGAGCGCTCCTCCTCCAAAATCGGCTCCCCCTCCTTCACCAGCCAATGCGTCTGCGAGGTGAACATCGCCGCGTCATCCACCACCTCCTTGCCGATGAACTTCTGATGCACGATGTCCCCACCCTTCATGTGCCAGCGATCATAGGTCTCCCCCTTGAACCCAATCTCGTTCCACCCGATGAAAATCCCCCGGTGGTGCGTGTACCGCCCGCCCGGCCCCTTCGTGATCGGTCCCTTCCCCTCCGCATCGAAGACATGCAGATATGGTTTGTAGGTCTCATGGTGCCGCTGCTCGTCGGAGGTGTCGTGCGCATACATGTAGCGCGTCGCCGTCTTCCCATCGATCAACACATCCACATACCGACCCTCCTCATCCTGAAAGCTCAGCTCCGCCGACAGCGGCGACACCGTGAGCAATGTGAAAGGGATCGCAAGGAGGGCGGATAGGGACAACTTGGTCATGGTTCCCACCTATACCCCGCATTCCGCCCCCCTTTTCAAGGAAATCCTCCGCTCCCCCTATCTGCTTCCCCTCCCCCCGCCGCCGGGGCTACCCTCTCCGCGACCCCCATGAGCAGCCTCCCCAACTTCCGCCTCGGCAGCCTTTTCTCCCGCAAGCCCGGCCAACCCATCCAGCCCGCCCAGTCCCCCGGCTCCCTCATCCACATCGGCGAACGCCGCATCGAGCAACTCGTCGTCTCCGCCACCGAGTTCAATGCCGACCACCTCGAGACCAGCGAGTTCCACGACTTCTCCGAACTGCCCCTCGAGAATGACCCCGCCAAGGTCACCTGGATCCATGTCTCCGGCCTCCACGACATCGAGCAGATCGCCAAACTCGGCGCCCTCTACGGCATCCACCCGCTCATTCTCGAGGACATCCTCAACACCAACTCCCACTCCAAGTTCGAGGACCACGACGGACACATCTTCATCGTCAACCGCATGCTCAGTTTCAACAGCGCCAATGCCGAGGTCGATGTCCAGCACTCCGCCCTCCTCCTCCTGCCGGGAAATATCCTCCTCACCTTCCTCGAAGGCCCCACCGAGGTCTTCGCCCCCATCTACGCACGACTCAAAACCGGCGGCGCGGGCCGCATCCGCAACCACGGCGCCGACTACCTCGCCTGGGCCATCATCGATGCCGTCGTCGACAACTACTTCCACGTCATTGACGGCGTCCTCGACACCCTCAACCGCATGGAGGACACCCTCCAGGACGATGCCTCCGATGTCGAAGCCGGCGACCTCTTCTCCCTCAAGAAAGAAGTCAGCGCCCTCCACCGCATGGTCCGTCCCGTTCGCGAAATGGCCACCGCCCTCCAACACTCCGACTCCCCCGTCCTCACCCCCGCTGTCCGCCCTTACCTTCGCGACCTTTCCGACCACGCCCACCAGGTCCGCGAGGCCATCGACGAACTCCGCGATTCCGCCTCCTCCCTCCGCGACTTCTACCTCACCATCGCCTCCAACCGCATGAACGAGGTCATGAAGGTCCTCACCTGCTTCTCCACCGTCTTCCTCCCCCTCACCTTCCTCGCCGGCATCTACGGCATGAACTTCGACGTCATCCCCGAACTCAAATTTCGCTACGGCTACCCCATCCTCTGGGGCCTCTTCGTCATCATCACCGGCGGCATGATCTACCTCTTCCGCCGCAAAAAGGGGCTGTAGCTCGTGGCTTC
>JAQCFL010000101.1 GCA_027619375.1 Verrucomicrobiota bacterium
CGGCAGCCAGGAGGATCAGGACTTCGAATTCATGCTGAAGGTCATGCAAATGATCCAGAAGGAACAGGACATCCGCTCCCGCACCCGCTCTCTGGAACAGCTCCGCCGCTCCATCCAGCCCGACTCCGAGTAAACCCTCCACTCCATCACCCCATGAACCGCCCCTTCACCATCCTCGCCTCCCTCACTGCGGGCGCCTGCCTCCTCGCGGCACCCCTCCTCGCCGAGGAGACCGAGGCCGCCCCGCAGGAGGACCTCGCCCAAAAACTTGAGAAACATCAGGTCGGCTCCGGCAAACTCGCCAACGAACAGGACGAACTCTCCGCCGATGTGCAGGAACTCATCGATGAACAAACCTCCCCCGAGGTGATCGGTCTCCTCGAAGAGGTCGAGACGGTCATGAGCGAGGTCATCGACAACCTCGACGCCCGCAACACCGGCGGCCCCACCATCGCCGCAGAGACGGAGATCATCGAAAAAATCTTCGAGGCCGCCAAAAAGAAGGCCCAGCAGCAGCAGCAACAACAAGGCGAACCCAAGGAAGGCGAAGAAGGTGAGGAGGGTGAGGAAGGCCAACAGCCCGGCCAACAGCCCGGCCAGCAACCCGGCCAAGGCTCCTCCGGCGCCATGCTCGACATGATGCGCCGCATGATGGGTGAGGATCCCGGCGCGGAACCCCAGGAGGGAAAAGGATCCCCCGGCAGCGACGGCGGCAACGGTGAAAGCCAAACCGGCGAGTCCGACACCCCCAATCACAAGATCGATGGATCAGCCGAAGGGACTTCCGCCAAACGCACGGTCCCGAAAAAATCCGGCACCACCGGCACTGATCTCCCCTCGGAGTTTGGCAAGGCCCTCGACGCCTACAACCGCCCCAAACCGAAACCGAACCAGCCATGATGCGCCCCCTCCTCTCCCTCTTTTTCCTCGGCTTGCTGCTGTCCGGACCCGGCTTCGGACAGTCCCTGCCCAGACGTCAGGACGACCCGATTCCGCCACAGGTGGAAAGCATGTTCAACAAGGGACTCCGCTTCCTCGCCAGCACCCAATCCGCCGCCGGCAGTTGGCCCGATCGCTCCGGCAGCGAACCCGGCGTGGTCGGCCTCTGCGTCATGGCCTTTCTCGCCCACGGCGAGGACCCCAATTACGGCCCCTACGCCAAGAACATCGCCAACGGCGTGGGCTATATTCTCAGCCAACAGAACGGCTCAAACGGCTACATCGGCACCAGCATGTACAACCACGGCTTCGCCACTCTGGCCCTCGCCGAAACCTACGGAGTCGCCCAGGACAAACGCATCGCCCCCGCCCTGGAAAAGGCCGTCGAACTGATTCTCAACGCCCAGGAGCGAAATCCACGCGGTGCCTGGCGTTACACCCCGGACAGCCCCGATGCCGACACCACCGTGACCGGTTGCCAATTGGTCGCGCTCTTCGCCGCCCGCAATGCCGGCATCTCCGTCCCCGACGAAGCACTCAAACGCGGCCAAGCCTTCATGAAACGCTGCCGCGGTCTCGATGGCGGCTACGGTTACACCTCGGCTGGCAGCGGCAAGCCCACCCTCACCGCCATCGGTCTCCTCACCCTCTCCCTCGCCAAGGACCGCGAGAGCAAGGGATACCGGGCCAGCCTGGATTACCTCAAAAAGCAGCTGAACTACCGGGACCAATACTACCCCTACTACTTCGAATACTACATGTCTCAGGCCCTCTTCCACGCCGATGAGGATATCTGGAACGAATGGAATTCCCGCAACATCCGCTACCTCGCGGCCTCCCAAAGCCGCGAAGGATCCTGGCCGGGCAACAAGGGCCCCGCCTTCAGCACCGCTGGGGCCCTGCTCTCCCTCGCCCTCAACTACCGCTTCCTCCCCATCTACGAAAAGTAGCCCCCCATGAATCCTCTTCCCCTGCTTGTCTCCGGCCTCCTCGGCTGCCTCCTCGGCCCCCTCGCCGCTCAGGAGGTCCCCACCGATGACCCGGACCTCCTGCGCTTCAACAATGGCGACGCCCTCCATGGACGCTTCCTCGGCATGGACGACGGCAACAACCTCACCTGGACGGGCAGCTCCATCAAAACCCCCATCATCCTGCAGTCACCCACCCTCCGCCGCCTCGCCCTCAATGGCGGACGCGCCGCCAAGGCCCTCTCCCATCCCCAATTCATCGAACTCGTCAATGGCGACCGGATTCCCGGCAGCGTGGTGACCCTCGAGGAGAACACCTTCACCATCGACACCCCCATGGGCAAGACCCTCACCTTGGACCGCAAATTCGTGCGCTCCATCTCCCCAAACCCGTTCGGCGGCGTCCTCGCCTACATGGGCCCCTTCAGCAAGGATGACTGGTCGGTCATCGAAGTTCCTCCCGCCGAAAACGCCCCCCGGGCACGTCGCGCCAAGGAGGTGCCGAAGGACGGAGCCAAGGAGGAGGAACCCTGGGTCTTTGGCGGCGACGCTTGGTACAGCAACAGCAACATCCCCATCGCCGTCGATGCCAAGATCCCCGACAAGGCCCGCATCGCCTTCCACCTCGCCTGGCGCAGCCGCCTCAGCGCCGTCGTCGCCTTCCACGCCACCCTGAAAATTCCCGAACCGAAACCACCCAAGGACGGGGAAGAGCCGGCCAAGCCCGCCCCCCGACCACCGACCACCAGCACCAGCAGCTACCCCCTCAGCTTCGGACATAGCTACGTCCTTACCCTCTACTCCACCTATGCCATGCTCTACCGCTGCGACTTCGATGAAAATGGCAACTCGAGGATGAATCGACTCGCCAGCTCCAGCGCCACGATCCGCCTGGACGAGCGCGGCGAAGCCAAGTTTGAGTTGCGGTGCGACCGCGCAAACAACAGCATCATCCTCTACGTGGACGGCGAATACATCAATCAATGGGAGGATCCCGAGGGCTACTCCGGAACCGGCAGTCACCTCGCCTTCGCCTGCCAGAACAACGACTCCCGACTCCGGGTCTCCGATGTCGTGGTGAGCAGTTGGAACGGCATGATCGATTCAGCCCGCAGCCTGGAAGCCGAGGACCGCGACGTCATTCTCCTCAACAACGGCACCGATCGCTTTTCCGGACACATCACCGGCCTCGAGAACGGGCGCTACCTCCTCAAGGGCAGCTACGCCGACATGCAAATCCCCACCGAAGAGGTCGAAGAGATCCGCTTTGCCAACGCAAACCTCTCCGAGCTGCCGGACGTCGGCGGAAAGGCCCTCCGCGTGATCCTGCGCCCTGTCGGGCGCATCACCATCGACCCTCATTCCGCCACCTCCACCGAAATGAAGGGCCGCCACCCCGCCTTCGGCGAGCTCACTCTCGACCTCGGCTACGCCAGCCTCCTGGAATTTTCCTTCAGCGACAGCATCCTCGACTCGTGGGACGACAACTTTTGATGAACGCCGCCGCCACTGCCCTGCTCGTCCTCAGCCTCGGGTCTCCCCTCCTCCGGGCCGATCACCTCGCCCTGCACAACGGCGATACCCTCACCGGCTCCATCATCGGAATCGGCGAGGGCGGCCGGCTCTCGTTCGATTCACCCAACGCCGCCGCGCCGCTCCAACTGCGGGGAAGCGCCCTCGCCGCGATCGACTTCCAGTTCACCCCCCCGAAGGACATCCCGCAGTCCGAACGCATCCACCTCCATAACGGCGACGTCCTCCCCGGCGAGATCCTCGGCCTCAACAAGGACTCCCTCAATCTTCGGACCTGGGCCTGCGGCGACCTCCACATTCCCCGCTCCGTCATCGCCTCCGTGGACTTCGGCGTGGCCCCTCATGACCTCGTCTTTCAGGGCCCCCAGGGTGCGGAGGGCTGGAGCGACAACGAGAATTGGACCTTCGAAGAACACGCCCTCACCGCCTCCAGCCGGGGCACCATCGCCCGCCGCAAGATCCTCCCGGAACAGTTCATCCTGCGCTTTAGACTCGATTGGGAAAGCAACCCGAATTTCAAACTCTATTTCTGTGACGACCTCCTCGAAAGCTCCGGCGACACCGATCGCTACTACTTCGAGATCAACACCGGCGGACTCCAACTCAAACGCCAGGCCGCGGACAGCAAGCGACGCTGGTATTCGCTCTACTCCTCCGAGGAGCGCCGCCCCGACACCTTTCCCGACAATGGCATGGAGGTCGAACTTCGCGTCGATCGCAAACACCGCCTCATCTACATCTACATCGACGGGGAGGACGAGGGCCACCATCACGACCCCATCGGCGAAATACCCACAGGCTCGGGCATCATGCTCGAAAGCATGGCCGGTGGGGACATGAAGAACATCGTGTCCTCCATCGAAATCTACAATTGGGACGCCATCTCCCAGATCCACCGCAGCGAAGGCCACAAGAATACCGATGTCGATGCCGTCATCACCACGGAAAGCGAACGCTACGAAGGCATCGCCGAGGCCTTGGTCGGGACCGGCGCGGACCGCGTCGTGCTCCTCAAGAACGCCCACTCCGACAACCCCATGCGCATCCCGTTCGGGGCCCTCTCCGTGCTCTACTTCCGGCAAGCCGCCGTCGAGGCAGCCTCCACCAGCGAGTTCAGCCTGAACATGGCCGCCCGGGGGCGCCTCGCCTTGAACAATCCCACTCTCACGGCAGACTCCCTCACCATCGAACACCCCCTCCTGGGAAAAACCACCATCCGGCGCGATGCCCTGATGTCCATGGTGGCCAACCCTCCTCCCGCCTCCGAACCATCAGAGTGATCCTCCGCGTACCTCGAAAACATCCATGAACCGCCTCACCGTCATTCTCCTCAGCATTCCCTGCCTTGCCCTCCATGCATGGTCCCAGGACCAGCCCGAAGGCCAGGCCGTTTTCGCCAACGGCGACCGACTCAGCGGAATCCCGGGAGCCATGACCGAGGAGGGCCTCGCCTGGACCGCCGACCTCCTCCTCCATCAACCCAGCACGATCAAAGTGGATTCGCTGCTCGAAGTCCGCCTGCAGGGCATGACCACCCCGGCCAACGAGGCCGGTCATGAGGCCCTCCTCAGCCTCACCAACGGGGATACCATCCGGGGCGAATTTTTCGACCTCACCGAAGAATACGTGACCCTCAAAACCTGGTATGGCGGCGAATTGAACATCAAGCGCAGCATGGCCAGCGACCTCGAGATCGTCCGCTCCGAACAGGCCCTCTACACCGGCCCCGACGCCATCGAAAACTGGACCCTCAGCGGTGAGGAAGGGGCCTGGAGCATCGCCAACGGGCAACTCGTCTCCCGCCTCGGCGGCAGCATCGCCCACCAACTGGAACTCCCCGACAAGTGCCACCTCAGCTTTGACCTCGCCTGGCGCAACAATCTCAAATTCCGCCTCCTCCTCTACTCCGACGAGGGCGACACTTCCACCCCCGACAACTGCTACGACCTCGTCTGCCAACGCCGTTTCGTCTATCTGCGCAAAAAATGGGCCACCGGCGCCTCCGGCGGCACCAAGACCATCGGCCAGCCCGCCAACATCCCGGAACTCGCTGACCACGAAAAGGTCCACTTGGATTTTTATGTCGATCGCGCCACCGGCACCATCGCCTTTTACGTCGATGGACGGCAGGCGCAGATCTGGGCCGATGACGACCCAAAGCTGGGGGACTTCGGCAATTGGTTCCACTTCGTCGCCGAGGAATACCCCCTTCGCATCTCCAGTATCCGGGCCAGCGCCTGGGTCGGGGACCTCCCCGAAAATTCCGATCCCGAGGCCCCCGAGGACGCCCTCGACGAAGAAGGACAAATCATCCTCCTCCAAAACGGCGACACCGTCATCGGCAAGGTCGGCGGCGTCAAGGACGGCATCCTCACCATCGCCTCCAAACACGGCGACATCCCCGTCCCCGTCCAACGCATGCGGGCCCTCGACCTCACCAGCAAGGACTTCGAGGAACCCATCCGCAAGAAAGGCGACGTCCGGGGCTGGCTCAGGGAGGGCGGACGCATCACCTTCCGCCTCGATTCCTTCCGCGACGGAAAAATGGTCGGCTACAGCCAGACCTTCGGCGATGCCACCTTCGACCTCCGCGCATTCTCCCGCCTCGAATTCAATATCTACAACGAGGACCTCGACCACCTCCGCGGCGGCCCGGATTGGTGAAACGGAAAAGAGCGGCGGGCTCTCGCCCACCGCTCTTCACACCTACGATCCCAATCGCAATGGATTGTGTATTTTATGAAACCGAAGCCAGACCGTCATTCAACGGCTGAGGCAGCGGCTTCTCTTTTTTACGCAGCGCCCGACGCATTTTATCAAGTGCTACGTTCTGAAGTTGCCGAATTCGCTCCCGGGTCACCCCGAATTCTCGTCCAACATCTTCCAGAGTCATTGGTTTTTTACCGTTTAGTCCAAATCTTGCGTCAATGATCCGGTGCTCACGCTCGTCGAGAACGTCAAGCAAGGTATCAAGCTGAACATGTAGGTTCTTATCCGACAATGCGTCAAGAGGATTCAGCGCCCTTTCGTCCCCAATAATGTCACCATAATCAGTCTTTTCACCGTCGTTAACAGGTGCATCAAGGGATGTCGGCCGTTGCGAGGCACTTTTCAGCATCGCCAACTTGCGGCGGGGAATCCCCAACTCTTCAGCCAGCTCGTCATCCGTCGGCTCCCGACCAATCGATTCTGCCATCATGTTCGAAATTCTCCGCATTTTGGCGATCTTATCCACCATGTGGACCGGCAGCCGGATCGTCTTGCTCTGGTTCGCCAGAGCCCTCTTGATCGACTGTTTGATCCACCAAGCCCCGTAGGTGCTGAGTTTTCCGCCCTTTTCAGGGTCAAATCGCTCCACCGCCTTCATGAGGCCGATGTTGCCCTCCGAGATGAGATCGGCCAGCGGCAAGCCGTAGCCGGAATAATCCTGCGCAATCTTCACCACGAGGCGAAGGTTGGCCTTGATCATGTGCGCTCGCGCCTTCGCGTCGCCCTTCTTAATGCGAGCCGCCAATTTCACCTCTTCCTTGGGGGTCAGGAGCTCCGTCTTCGAGATCTCCCGGAGGTACACCCGCAAACTGCTGTCTGAGTCGAGTCTTGCCACGGTTGTTGTTCCTTTCTGATGGTTCGATTGCTCCCCCTATTCCTAAAACGTTCCAGAGGGGCAGATTATTTAATATTTATTGTCACTACCTTGTAGAAACATGGCCGAGTGCCACCAAGCATGTCGCACGGTCCGTGCCAGCGTCTAGTAGATAATTAGAATAATTCTAAATAGTGGTCAAAATGGCTTGTTTCTATGCATTTCCGAATCAATTTGAGGGACGTATCCCAGCGTCTATAGAAACCCCTCGACGGCCAAAGGACCGCCCATCCGCGCATTTTGCGACAGGGTGTCTCCTTTTGAACCAACTTGACCCGGTCAACCTGTCCCCATCGCCCCCCCAAAGTAAGATCCGCCCCCTCAAGCAGGTAAAAACAGCCCTCATGCGCATTCTCCTCAGCCTTCTCTTGCTCGGACTTCCCCTCAGTGCCGCAGAGCGGCCAAACATCCTCTGGCTCACCACCGAAGACCACGGCCCGCACCTCGGCTGCTACGGCGATCCCGATGCGGTGACCCCGAATCTGGACGCCTTCGCGAGTCGCTCCCTCCTTTACACCCGTGCCTCCTCCACCGCCCCCATCTGTGCCCCGGCCCGCACCACCCTCATCACCGGCATGTATGCTCCCGCCATCGGTGGTCAGCACATGCGCTCCGAGGTCCCCGTCCCCGCCTGGCTGAAACTCTATCCGCAACTGCTCCGCGAACAGGGCTACTACTGCACCAACAACAGCAAGACCGACTACAATCTGGCTGGAGACGACAACAAAATCTGGGATGAGTCCTCCGGAAAGGCGCACTACAAAAACCGCCCCGATGGAAAACCCTTCTTCGCCATCTTCAACATCACCATCACCCACGAGTCCCAGATCCGGAACAAGAACCCGAATCCCTCCCACGATCCGGCCAAGGTCTCCATCCCCCCCTACCACCCCGACATCCCCGCGGTGCGCAAGGACTGGGCGCAATACCATGATCGCATCAGCCAGATGGACAAGTGGTTCGGGGAGCAAATCGCGGCGCTTGAGAAAGCCGCCCTGGCCGAGGACACCATCGTCTTCTTCTACGCCGACCACGGTTCGGGCATGCCCCGCAGCAAGCGCTACGCCGGTTGGTCGGGCCTCCATGTCCCCCTCCTCGTCCACATCCCGGAGAAGTTCAAACATCTCCGTCCCGACGACTACCAGGTCGGAGGGAAGACGGATCGTCTCGTCGGCTTCGTGGACATGGCCCCCACCCTCCTCTCCCTCCTCGGTCAGAAACCCGCCCCGTATCACCAGGGCCACGCCTTCCTCGGCGAACACACCGCCCCGGCTCCGAAGTTCTCCTTCGGCTTCGTCGGCCGCGCCGATGAGCGCCCCGACGAAACGCGCTCCGTCACCGACGGCCGCTACATCTACATTCGCAATTTCATGCCCCACGTGCCACTGCTCAAGGGCCTCGAATACCAGATGCAGACGCCTACCACACGGCTCTGGCGCGATCTCTACCGGGCCGGCAAGCTCAACGAGATCCAATCCTTCGCCTGGTCCACCCCGCGCCCCTACGAGGAGCTTTACGACCTTCAAAACGATTACTTCGAAACGAAGAACCTCGCCGCGGAGCAACCCGACCTGGTGAATAAATTTCGTGCGGCGCTGGCCGCATACTTCGTGGAAACCCGCGACCTTGGCCTCCTGCCGGAATCCACCTTCCACACCCTCTCCCGACAACAGAAAACCACCCCTGCCGACTTTGCGAAGTCCGCCCAATACGATCCCGCCGCGCTCTTCCCGCTGACCAAGCCGATCACCGCCCCCGGCGACCTCAACCTCGATCCCGCAAACCCCCAACAACTTGCCGTGCGCCTTCGCGCCCTGCTCCCCAACGGCACCGCCCTCCTCAAAGACAACGGCGGATTGCGGATGTCCCTGCAGGCACTTCTCGACAACGACTCCCTCGAGATCCGGGCCGGCGCCGCGGAGGCCTTGACCCTGCACCCCGAGACCCGCGATAAAGCCATCGACCAATTGCTCGCCCTGGCCGACCCCGCCAAATCCGATCCCTTCGTTGCCCTCCATGCCATGGACGCCCTCTCCCGCCTCGACCGCCTCACCCCGGAACAGCTCGCCCGCCTGAAATCCACCAACGTCAAGCCCGACAAATCCTGGCCCGGACGCGTCGCCGGTTACTGCGGGCGTCTCAAATCCATCGTCGTCGCGCAGTTCTCGAAAAACTAACAATTCGCCAATCTCCAACCATGAGATCACTCCTCCTCCTACTTTCCCTTCTTTCCACCTCCCTTGCCCCGGCCGCCGAACACGGCGAACCGCCCGTCCTCGCCCCGTTCGAGAAGGGAGAGGACAGCCTCTGCGTCAATGATTGGTGGAACCGCCCGACCCCGGAGAACCCAAAGCAGCTCATCATCGACCTGAAGGTGCCGCGCGACCAGGTCGTCGCCTTCGGCCTCTACACGGTCTCCAACAAAACCCTCAAGCTCTCCGCCCAACTCTACCCCCTCTACCCCGAGGAAACCCGCAGCGTCCGCCTCGAGATCAAGAAGGACGGCAAGTGGGAGGAAATCGCCACCGAAAAGGTCAACGACCTCGGCTGGTCCGCCCTCTTCCGCATCGAGAACTGGCCCGCCGACCAGGATGTCGCCTACCGCATCCGCCACGGGAAAAAGGCCGAGTTCGAGGGCCTCGTCCGGAAGGACCCCGCCGACAAACAGGAGATCGTCCTCGCCGCCCTCTCCTGCAACTCCAACCACGACCGCGGCCTGCGCGAGAACTACGTGCGCAACATCAACTTCCAGGATCCCGACCTCATCTTCTTCGCCGGCGACCAATCCTACGACCACAAGGAACACACCGCCGCCTGGCTCAAGTTTGGCCTGCAGTTCCGCGAAACCTTCCGCAACCGCCCCTGCATCTCCATCCCCGACGACCATGACATCGGGCAGGGCAACCTCTGGGGCGAAAACGGCAAGCAGGCCTCCAGCAGTGCTGGCGACGACGGCGGCTACTTCTACCACCCGGAATACGTGAAGATGGTCGAACGCTGCCAGACCGCAAATCTCCCCGACCCCTACGATCCCACTCCCATCGAGCAGGGCATCGGCGTCTACTACACCAGTCTCCTCCTCGGCGGCATCGACTTCGCCATCCTCGAGGACCGCAAGTTCAAGACCGGCCCCAAGGGCCGGCACCCCATGAAGGGACCGCGCCCCGACCACATCCGCGACCCCAACTACGACCCGAAGGTCATCGATGTCCCCGGACTCAAACTCCTTGGTGACCGCCAACTCAAGTTTCTCGAAGACTGGGCCGACAATCAGGACGGCGTCGCCATGAAGGCCGTGCTTTCCCAGACCGGCTTCTGCGGCGGGGCCCACATCCACGGCAGCATCAAGAACCGCCTCCACGCCGACCTCGATTCCAACGGCTGGCCCCAAACCGGCCGCAACAAGGCCCTCACCCTCATCAAAAAGGCCAACGCCGTCCACATCGGCGGCGATCAACACGTCTCCACCCTCATCCAACACGGCATCACCGAATACCGGGACGGCCCCTGGGCCTTCATCGTTCCCGCCATCGTCAACGACTACTACAGCCGCTGGTGGTGGCCGGAAGACGAAAAGGCCGGCGGCGATCCCGACCCCGGAAATCCCCTCTCCTGGAACGGCGATTACCTCGACGGCTTCGGCAACAAGATCACCATGCACGCCTACGCCAATCCCGAGAACGCCTCCCGCGGCAGCGGCTACGGCCTCATCCGCTTCAAGAAGGACACCAAACGCGTCACCTTCGAATGCTGGCCGCGGGACGCCGATGTCACCAAGCCGGGCGCCGAACAGTTCCCGGGCTGGCCGCGGACCGTGAAGTGATCCGGCACCTCCCCGGCAACAGCGCACAACCAAGCGGTCCCAACCGCCTTCCACTCCAAAAGCCGTTCTTAATGGGTCATCCGATCATCCGACCGGGTCGGGAGACGGTGTCAATGTGGTCCTGAAGGGACCAAGGCACAGAGTTGCAGGATATGGCAGGGACCGACCTCCGGGCGGTCCGGCGGCTAAACGCCTCGTTC
>JAQCFL010000102.1 GCA_027619375.1 Verrucomicrobiota bacterium
GGTTGTAACCAATCCCCCCGCGAGGACGGCCCCCGCGCCGATCCTCCCCCCTCAAAAAATCCACCCGCCGGTTGTAACTCCCCACATACGACGGGATCATGAACCAATCGATCAGCCACCCCAGCAAACACACCCCCGCCGTGGCCGCAAAGAACAGCCCCTAACCAATCTGGCCAAGGTAAAATCGGTGTCCACCGACGGGCCCCAGAAGGAACCACCAGAGATACGCCACTGACATTCTCTTGTATTCCACAGCTCCACCCTGAACAAGTCCCCCGCGATGCGCGATTGCAAGCACCGCAGATCTTTGGAATCGTCCGCCCATCCCCTCCCCCGCCAAAATGGCTCTCAACGCAGATCAACGAAAGTCCCTCCGGATCGGCCTCGGCCTCATCCTCCTGGCGGCCCTCTTCGTCATCCTCATCTGGTGCGGCACCTACCTCCCCGGCTTCGTCGGCGAAGTCTTCAACATGGTCGCCGGCATCATGTGGTCCCCCTTCCTCCTCGATGTCACCCTCTTCTTCCTCGGCCTCGTCCTCATCCTCTGGTTCAACAACATCCGCCGGCTCCGCGATGGCGATGAGTTCGTTTACCTCGAACAGGTCGATGACCCCGCCGCTTCGCGCAAACTTCCCGCCGAAGCCCGCAGCGCCATCTACCGCCACAAACCCGACGCCCCCGATCCCGACCTTTCCCTCGCCGCCATCGAAGGTGCCCTCGACCTCCCCGATCCGGAAGAGGCCGCCTTGCTTCTGTTCAAACTTCCTGAAAGTCAACTCGACGACCCGCAGGTCCTCGCCCTCCGCCTCCGCCTCGCCGAGCTGAACGGCGACCAGGCCGCCGCCGCCATCCTCCGAAAAAAGCTCGCGCGCCCCAGCCCCAAGGACTGAGTCCAGCCTTCCGGCAATCCCCCCGCACCCCTTCCCGGCACGGGCTCTCCCCCACTCCGCGTCCGGAAATTCAACGGTGACAGCCCCCTTTCCTTTTTCGTAAGAGCCGAATACCGTGTCGCTCCGCCGCGCGCCCAGGGGCCCCCATCCCGGCCACCATCCGATGAACTCCACCGACACCATCACCTTGCAGACCCTCCCCAGCCAACCGCCCCGTGTCGCACGCCTCACCGACGCCATCCGTCGCACCACCCGACCCGCCGCGCCCGCCACGGGATTCCCCATCGGCATCCTCCCCGGCGAAGGGATCGGACCCGAGGTGGTCAAGGTCGCCACCGATGTGCTCGCCTGTGTCGCCAAACACACCGACTGCCGGTTCGACCTCTCCGAAGGCGGCCCCATCGGTTACGCCGCCGCCAAATCCGACGGGGACTATCTCTCCCCGGAAGTCATCGCATTCTGCCAAGACCTCTTCACCCGCAGTGGCACCGTCCTCTGCGGCCCGGGCGGCGGACGCTTCGTCTATGACCTGCGGCAGCAGTTCGACCTCTTCTGCAAGTTCACCCCCGTGCAATCCCTCTCCGCCCTCGCCGACGCCGGGGTCATCAAGGCCCAGACCCGCCAGGACGTGGACATCATCGTGGTCCGCGAAAACGTCGGCGGTCTCTACTTCGGCGAATGAGGGCAAAAGGACAAGGATTCCGCCCACCACACTTTCGGCTACACCCTCGCACAGGTCTCCAGAATCCTCCAGGTCGCCATCACCCTCGCCGAACAACGCCGGGGCCGACTCATGCTCGCCCTGAAACCAGGCGGTGTCCCCACCATCAGCAAACTCTGGAGCGATTGCTTCTCCGAACTCACCGCCAACACCACCCTCCAGGCCCAGGTCATGGAGATCGACAACGCCGTCTATCAGGTCCTGGAAAATGCCCGCGAGTTCGACGTCATCATCGCCCCCAACATGTTCGGCGATGTCCTCTCCGACGCCTGCAGCCTCCTCCTCGCCTCCCGCGGCATGTCTTTCTCCGGCAATTTCAACACCGATGGCCTCTCCGTCTATCAAACCGGACACGGCGCCGCGCACGACCTCGCCGGCAGGGACCAGGCCAACCCCGTCGGCCAGATCCTCTCCACCGCCATGATGCTGCGCGAAAGCTTCGGCCTCGACCAGCAGGCCCACGCCATCGAGGCCGCCGTCGAACACACCCTGCGCCAGGGATGGAGAACCCGCGACATCGCCGGCCCCGACAGCAGGGTGGTGGGTACCCGGCAACTGGGCGAGCTGATCTGCTCCCGCCTCGCCACACTCCTCACCACCGCAAGCGAGTGAGCAAGCAGAACCCCGCCCTCCTCCTCATCGATTTCCAGAACGAGTTTCTGCGCCGCCCCGCCATGGCACCCTATGCGGCGGACGTCCTCGCCGCCGTCGAAAACACCCTGCGGAAATGCCGCAGCCTCCGCCTCCCCATCCTCCACGTCCACACCATCATCGCAGCCGACCGAGCCAACCGCCCACCCCATTGGCTGGCGGAATCGCCCCTCGCCTGTGTCGAGGGCAGCGAAAGCGCCGCCTGCCCCCCCGGACTCGAACCTCTCGATGACGAACCGGTCATCACCAAACAATTCTACAGCGGATTCGAAAACCCTCTCCTCCACCGCGAACTGAAACGCCTCGCCATCGACACCCTCCTCGTCGCCGGCCTCTACTCCCACGCCTGCATCCGCTCCACCGTGCTCGACGCCTACGCCCGGGGCTACCGCATCCCCATCCTCGAGGACGCCATCGCCTCCCCCGAACCGGAGCACGCCCGGCTTTCCAACGAATGGCTCAAACGCCGCGCCGCAACCTTCTCCTGTGCCCAGGCCGCCCTCTCCACCCTGACCACCGCCGGCCTCTGAACGCCATGAGCCAGCCCACCCCCGTCGCCTTCATCGATGGATCCTGGATCGCCGCCACCGGGGAAACCACCTGGCCCCATCACAACCCCGCGCAAACCGCGCAGATCCTGAACAACGTCCCCCTCGCCGGCCCGCACACCACGCGACACGCCACAAGCTCTACAGCCCGCTTACAAAATAATTGGGGCCAACAACCAGTCGCCTTCCGCCTCGCCCGACTGGCCGCCTGGAAAACCAATCTCCAATCCCGACAGGACGAGATCCTCGCCCTCATGATCCTCGAGGTCGGCAAACCACGAAGTGACGCCGCCGAGGAATTCCATCGCACCCTCAGCCACCTCGACTCGATAATCCGCATCGTCCACGAGCAGTTGCACCCCTCCGACGCGCACGACCAGCCCTTCCGCACCCTCCGGCGCCCGGTCGGCACGGTCCTCGTCATCACGCCCTGGAACAACCCCCTCGCCATCCCCGTCAGCAAGATCGCCGCCGCCCTCGCCTTCGGCAACGGCGTGGTCTGGAAACCCGCCCTGCAGACTTCGCGCCTCTCCATCCTCGCCACCGACTGCCTTCTCCAGGACAACCCCTCCGACCTCCCCCTCAGCGTGGTCTTCGGCGACAAACAAACCGCCGCCCACCTCCTCGACGCACCCGGCCTCCACGCCGTCACCTTCACCGGCTCCTGCCAGGCAGGCCTCCACATAGCCACGCACTGCGGCCGCACCGCCCGTCCCTTCCAGGCCGAAATGGGCGGCAACAATCCCGTCCTCATCCTCCCCGGCGCCAACCTCGAGGCCATCATCCCCCCGCTCCTCGCCGCCTGCTTCTCCTTCTCCGGCCAACGATGCACCGCCATGCGCCGACTCATCGTACACGAGTCCCTCCTCGCGGAGTTCACCGCGGCATTCACCACCGCCGCCTCCCGATTGACCATCGGCCCACCCGACCTTCCCGACACCATCATCGGGCCCCTCATCTCCACCGATCATCGCGACCGCATCCTCCACCTCCTCCAACAGGAAACCCACCGCGGTTCCTCCCGCATCCTCACCGGCGGCCGCATCCCTCCCGGCCACCAGTCCGGTGCCTGGCTCGAACCCACCGTCATCGAGGCCCTGCAACCCGACAGCCCCCTCGTCACCGAGGAACTCTTCGCCCCCGTCGTCACCATCCAGTCCTGCCGCGACAGCGATGAAGCGTTCGCCCTCGCCAACCGCGTCGCCCATGGCCTCATGGCCACCCTCTTCTCCCCCCACGCCGCCGATCAGGAACGCTTTCTGCAGGAGGTCGAAGCAGGCATGCTCCGCGTCAACCCCGCCTCCTTCGCCATCTCCCCCGACGCCCCCTTCATCGGCTGGAAATGCTCCGCCCTCGGACCGCCCGAACACGGCTCCTCCGACGCAGACTTTTACTCCAAGATCCAGGTTGTCTACCGCTGATCGCTCGCCACACTGACCCCACCGAAACGATGCAGCAACCCGACGAATGGGAATTTCAAGCCAACAGAATCCTGTTGTCCGGAAAGCCACCACACTTCGCCCCCGCCAAACCGGAGTTGCTGGTCATCGAGCAACGCCTCGCCGCCCTGGCCGCCTCCCTCCAGCGCCCCCCCGTCCTCCTGGTCCTCGGGGCCACCCCGGAACTGGCCGATCTGGGTCTGCGCCAAGGCTGCCACGTCTACCGGGTCGACTGCAGCCCGGCCATGCTGAAGTCCGCGGAGTTCCGACAGCAGGTCGAAGACCGGCGCAACGAAACGGTCCTCTGCTGCGATTGGCGGGAGATCACCACCATCCCCTCCGGCACCATCGACTTCGTCACCGGGGACGCCTCCCTCAACAACATCGCTCACCTCGACCAGCCCACCCTCTTCGCGGAGCTGCGACGCGTCACCCACCCCGGAAGCATCCTCGCCTTCAAACAAATCGTCCTTCCCGATCAACCCGACCCGCTCCATCAATTCGACAAGGCCCTCGCCGCCCACCGCTCCGGCCGCCTTTCCGAGTCCGAGTTCTACAAACTCATCCGATACGTCTGCTTTCGCGAGGAACTCTACAACCCCGACGAGCACACCCTCGACGCCGCCGACGTCTTTGCCACCGTCCTGAAAAAACGAGACGAAGGAGCCCTCCGCAAAGCCGAATTCGAATTCCTCTACACCCGGCAGGGAAAGGTCAAACACACCCTCTACACCCAAACCGAACAACAGCACCTCCTCCGCGATCACCTCGGCCCCTGCGAGCTCGTCTCGCCCTCGGGAGACTGCTACTACCGCGACATCGTCAACGTCTTCATGGTCACCATCCCACCCGATCCCATAGGATGAACTGGAACCCACAACTCATCCGGACCATCCCGGAATGCGCCTGGCCCGGCTTCATGGGCGGGGACGGCGCGGCCCGCCTCGCCAGCCTCTTCCAACTCGAACAGTCCCAGTGGCTGGACCCCGAAACCATCACCGCCCGACAACTCCACCAGGCTGCGGGAGTCCTCCGGCACGCCGCACAGACCATTCCCTTCTACCGGGCCCGCTTCCAGGAGGCCGGCTTCGACCCCCACGCCCCCCTCACTCCCGCCCACTGGCTCCACCTCCCCATCCTCAGCCGCGCCGATGTCCAACTCGCCGGCCCGAAGCTCCTGAGCCCCTCCATCCCGAAACAACACGGCAACATCAACTGGACCCAGACCTCCGGCTCCACCGGCCAGCCCGTCCGCGTCGCCACCACCAGCCTCGTCAACCACTTCTGGTGCGCCTTCACCCTCCGCGATCACCAGTGGAGCCAGCGCGACTTCCAAGGCAAGCTCGCCGTTCTCCGGGCCTCCCCAAACCCGGCTTCCCCACCGCAGCCCACCACCTCCCCCTCCTGGGGCATCGCCACCCACGGCCTCTACCAAACCGGTCCCTCCGTCTCCCTCGATATCTCCGCCAACGTCTCCGATCAGGTCGCCTGGCTGAAGCGCGAGAACCCCGACTACCTCCTCACCTACCCCTCCAACCTCCTCGCCCTCACCAACCATTGCCTCCACCACGGCATCACCCTCCCCAATCTCAAGGACGTCCGCGCCGTGGGTGAAATCGTCACCCCCGCCATGCGCGAAAACTGCAAACAGGCCTGGGGCGTCCCCCTCATCGATACCTACAGCTCCCAGGAATTCGGCTACATCGCCTTGCAATGCCACGAGCACGGGCAGATGCACATCCAGTCCGAAAACGTCCTCGTCGAAATCCTCGATGCCGACGACCAACCCTGCGCCCCCGGCCAAACCGGCCGCCTTGTCATCACCAGCCTGCACAATTTCGCCACCCCCCTCATCCGCTACGAAATCGGCGACCACGCCACGGTCGGCCCCCCCTGCGCCTGCGGCCGCGGCCTCCCCGTCCTCGCCGAAATCCTCGGCCGCACCCGCAACATGCTCGTCTTCGAGTCCGGCGAACAACGCTGGCCCAACGTCGGCATGCTCCGCTTCCGGGACATCGCCCCCGTCCAGCAGTGCCAGACCATCCAAAAAAGCCACACCCAGCTGCACGTCCGTCTCGTCGTGGAAACTCCCCTCACCCACACGCAGGAGGAGAAACTCATCGCCCTCATCCAGTCCTCGCTCGGCTTTCCCTTCGAGATCGAACTGGAATACCTCCCCGAAATCCCCCGCAGCAAATCCGGCAAATACGAGGTCTTCCTCTGCGAGGTTTCCTGACCCGCCCCTGCAGAACAACGGAACTTCGTGTCGTAGGTCAGGTTTGGGACCCACCGCGGCCGCACCGAATTCCGACTGCCCAACCGCAAACAGCCCGACGACTCAATGGACGGCACCGTCCCCCGGGGATGGGTGAAGGCAATCTCCTCGGATTTGTCCGCGAGGGCATACACCTCTTCGTCAGCCCCTTGGCCCCAACCCTCACTGGAATACCCGTAACCGACCAACCCATCCGTCCTTGGGGGCCAAATGGTGCAAATCCGGAATGTTCCAGCCCACGTCCGATGGCAATCCCGCACCTCACCCCCATCCCCGCCAATCCCAGTGCTTCCGAGAGCAATCATATCCAAGGGAAAGTGGGCCCTACGGGAACGTCAGTTGATAGAGCCGCAAGGGAAAGCCACTGGCTCCGTCATCCTGAAATTCCCTGAAGCCCGTCCCATCAGGCACCACCGGTCCAAGCGGCATGAAATCAATCGCGGAGCTCCCTTCCGAACTGCACAAGGTGTGCGTGGCCCCAGGCATCCCCTTCCCCTCCAGCATGATCTCCCCGGTGACCAGGCGATGAATCGCCGTGATCCTCAGCTCCGCCGCCATCGACTCCAACCGGATCACTCCGAACAAGCCACCGGACTCCCCCGCCACCACGACCCGTCCCAAGCCATCCAGGGCCAGACCATGCGCTGTCTCCTGATATCCCAGCTGGTCCACCACCACAACCCCGCCCCTTCCAAAGCTCGGATCCAGCGAACCGTCCGCAAGCACCCGCAACACCATGAAATCGCTCCCGCCACCATTGAAGCAGGTGCCGGCCACCACCAACTTCCCATCAGCCTGCACAGCCACCGCACGGGCCCGGTCAGGCGCTCCGCCGAAACCAAATCGTACCGAACCGCCCACACCAAAGGAGGGATCAAGATCACCCGGAGCACCGGTTGCCGGAATGCCCAGCCCCACTGCACCCAGGGCGAGCACCGTCAAAAACGCGAAAGATCGTGGTGACTTCATGGGGAAACATTGGGCTGGGTTCGAGGTCTGCTTGGATTCGAGTTCTGCAATCGCTTCCCTTTGCTGACGGTCGTCGGCGCAGGTGACTCCCGCCCGTTCGCTCGCCAGCCGAGTCTTCATCACGCTGGATTGCAACATGACTCATAGCAAAGGCCGCGCCCGATTCAAGCACGACGTGAGCCCCGGCGGCCCCAAGGAAGAGTCCCAGGAGGTCCCGTGACGAATGTCGAGGGACGGCGAATGTTAAACCTTCCCACGGATCTCCCCCGTGCTCCGTAGTTCACCCCACCGCCCCCTAACCAAACTTCTCCCCACAGCGCCGACAATACTTCGCATCCGGCAAATGCCCGTGCGCACCACACGACGGACAGGCATCCGTCGTCTCGTCCGCCCTCGCCGCCTGCACCATCTCCGCACTCACGATCCCCGTCGGCACCGCCAGTATCGCATAGCCGCACAACCCCGCCACCGAGGTCAGAAACATCCCGAGCGGCGTGGTCGGGGTCATGTCCCCGAAGCCGATCGTCGTGATGGTGATGATCGTGTAATAAACGCTGACCGGAATGTTCACGAACTTCGTCCCGGCCACCCCGGATTCCGCGAGGTAGATCAGGGTCCCCATCAGCACCGCGAAGATGCTCACCGCGAGAAAGAAGACGAAAATCTTCGCCCGACTCGCCAGCAGCGCCCGCATGATGTGATCCGCCCCCCGCACGTGCTGGATCATCTTCAACACCCGGAACATCCGCAGCAACCGCAGGATCCGAATCACCATCAAAGTCTGCATTCCCGGCACGAACAGCTCCAGATAGCTCGGCAGGCAGGAGAGCAGATCCACGATCCCGAAGAAACTCAGCGCATAGCGCAACGGCCGCCGCACCAGCCAGAGCCGTAGCACATACTCCACCGTGAAGATCACCGTGAACAGCCACTCCGCTAGGTGTAGCTGCGCCCCCCACCTCGCCTCCACCGAATCCACGCTCTCCAGCATCACGGCGATCACGCTGAGCGCGATCGTCCAGAGCAGCACCACATCGAAGGCTTTCCCCAACGGCGTCTCCGCCTCAAAGACGATCTCCCAGAGCTTCTCGCGAAAGCCTTCCCTCTTCTGCTCCGGACCTGGCTCTTCCTCCATCCTTAGAAACCGGGTTTAGTCGTCGCGGCCAAGCAGGCTCCGCGTTTCGCTGATCGACTTCTCCTGATAGTCCCGGTAGCCCATGATGTGCGGCTTCGGGTAAACATCTCGCCGCCAATCGGCTTGCGCATTGGAAGGTTTCGCCACCCCCGACACACCCGCCTCGGTGGCCGCATCCACCCGGTAGGTCGCGGTCCGTGCCTGCCTCCCGTCAAAGCGCGAACGCTGTCCGTCGGCGTTGGCGTTCTGCGAGCCATAGGCCGAAGCGGTCTGAAAACGACTGCCATCCATGTTCCCCGCATATTGCTTCGTCTCCACCTTCTTCCCTCCCCACCAAGACCGCTTTTCATACTGCTTCTTGTCGTAGGTCTTCCCCGCCCACTCCCCGCCGAACTGCACCTGCTTCTGCCCCTCATACTGGCTGCGCTTCCCGCCCGACACCCCACCATGCTCGTCATACTCCACGTCGCCCTTCTGCATCGCGTACTTGCGATCCAGAGCCATCGCTCCCTCCCCTTCTCCCAGCGCGATGACCTGTTCCGGAAAGGCCTCCCCGGCACCCGGGGAGGAAGAACTGCTCGCACAGGACGACAACGCCAACCCGCCACCCACCAGGGCCGCGAGGCTGCCATTCTTCAGGATCTGGACGAGAATCCTCTGCATCGGCACACACGGTGCCTTTCCTGCGCCTCTTGTCAATGCTTCGGGGCAGGCCCGGCTTGCCAAGCCCCCCCCGCCAACCCAGAGTACGCCCCGTCAGCCCACGCCACACAAGGCATCGCGGCTTTCCCGCCTCCGGGCCCCTCAGCGCATGAAATTCGACCTCCACACGTCCAAAACCGCTCCCGAAGGATCCCGCTTCGTCCTCGAAAGCGCCGAGAAAAAGAACGGCTTCGTTCCCAACCTCCTCGCCGTCCTCGCCGAATCCCCCGCCGCCCTCCAGGCCTACTCCAACCTCTCCGGCGCCCTCCAACACAACGCCGACTTCACCGCCGCGGAACTCCAGACCCTCTTCCTCGCCATCAGCGCCGAGAATGGCTGCGAATACTGCATGGCCGCCCACAGCACCATCGCCGCCAACGGCGTCCTCACCAACGGACAACTCCAGGCCCTCCGCGAAGGCACTCCCCTCGGCGAGGAAAAACTCCAGGCCCTCCGCGCCTTCGCCGTCACCATCGTCCGCAAACGCGGCTGGCTCGACGACGCCGATGTCGCCGCCTTCACCGCCGCCGGCTACTCCCGCCGCCAGCTCCTCGATGTTCTTGCCGCCGTCACCCTCAAGACACTCACCAACTACGTCAATCACCTCGGCGAAACCCCCGTCGACGAAGCCTTCCAACAACAGACCTGGCACGCCCCCGCCCGCGCCTGATCTCCTCCCCCGTCGTGTCGGTCAGCCTCTACAGCCTCAACGAAGTCGAGCTCACCGAACAGCTCGCCGTCCTCGACGAGAAATCCTACCGCGCCAGACAGATCCTCGACTGGGTCTGGAACAAACGCGTCGAATCGATCGAGGAAATGACCAACCTCCCCGCCACCCTCCGGGAAAAATTGGCCGCGCAATACAACCTCCACCGCCTCCAACACACCAAAACCCAGGGCTCCGAAGACACCACCCGCAAGTTTCTCTTCCGCCTCCACGACGGCCGCTACGTGGAATGCGTCCTCATCCCCGCCTCCCCCGCCCTCTACGGCGCCAAGGCCGACCGCCGCACCCTCTGCGTCTCCTCCCAGGTCGGCTGCGCCTACGGCTGCAAATTCTGCGCCTCCGGCCTCGACGGCTTCACCCGCAACCTCACCTCCGACGAGATCGCCGGCCAGGTCCTCCTCGCCGAACAAATCAGCGGCGAAAAGGTCAACAACATCGTCTTCATGGGCATGGGCGAACCCCTCGCCAACCTCCCCAATCTCCTCAAGGCCATCGAAATCATCACCGCCCACTGGGGCCTCAACATCGGCGCCCGACACCTCACCATCTCCACCTCCGGCCTCGTCCCCCAGATCAAAAAACTCGCCGACCACCACCAGCAGATCCGCCTCGCCATTTCCTTCCACGGTGCCAGCAACGAGGTCCGCGACCGCATCATGCCGGTCAACCAAAAGTGGCCCGTGGAGGACCTTATGGAGGCCCTCCACTACTGGAATGCTCGTAAGAGGCAGAAGCTCACCCTCGAGTACATCCTCATCAAGGGTGTCAACGACGACCTCGACGAGGCCCGCCTCCTCGTCAAACGCGCCACCGCGGCCCGCGCCAAGGTCAACCTCATCCCCTACAACACCGTCGAGGGCCTCGAATGGGAGCGCCCCTCCTCCGAACACTGCCGCGCCTTCCACTCCATCCTCAAAGGCAACGGCGTCGTCTCCACCCTCCGCCTCGAAAAAGGCCACGACATCGACGCCGCCTGCGGCCAACTCCGCCTCAAACAGGAAAAAGCCGAACAATAAAAAGCGTGGTCTTGTAACCCGCCCGCCC
>JAQCFL010000103.1 GCA_027619375.1 Verrucomicrobiota bacterium
GGGGGAGCGGCGGTCTTCGGGGTTGGTGGCGTTGAGGGTGACGATGCGGCAGGCGATGTCGCCGCCGAGGAAGGCGGCGAGGGCCTGGTCGGGGGCGATGCAGCAGAAGGTGGCGAGGGGGTCGCTCTGGGTGGCGGTGGGGGCGACGACGGTGGCGGCGATGCGGTCGTGCAGGCCGAGGCCGGAGGCGGGGTCGATGATGTGCGAGAAGCGCTGGCCTTCGATGATGATGAACTGGTGAAGGTCGCCGGAGGTGGAGACGGCGCAGTTGGAGACGTTGATGTATTCGGGGACCTCGGGTCCGAAGGTGCGGATGCCGACGCGCCAGGCGCGGGCCCCGGGTGGGGGATCGCCGAGGCGGATGTCGCCGCCGGCCGCGATGAGGGCGCGGGTGAAGCCCTTCTGTCTGAGCATGGCTAGCATTTCATCGGCGGCGAATCCCTTGGCGATGCCGCCGAGGTCGAGTTTGAGGCCGGGTTTGGTGATGCGGACGGTGTTGTTTTTCTGATCGACGTGGAGGGATTGCCAACCGGTGGCGCTCCGGGCGGCGGTGAGGGTGGCGAGATCGGGGAGTTGTTCGGTGTCGCGGGCCTGTCGCCAGAGTTGAGTGAGGGTGCCGAGGGTGGGATCGAAGAGGCCGGAGGTGGCGTCGGCGGAGGCCACGGCGTGGGCGAGGACGGTGGTGAGGGTGGGGGAGACGGGGATGGGATCCTCGTTCTGGTGGGCGTTGAGGCGGCTGAGTTCGCTTTGTGGATCGTAGTCGCTGCAGATCGCGTTGATTTCCTCGCCCCGGGCGAAGGCGGCGGCGATGGCTTCGCGGGCCTTGGGTTCGTCCTCGGCGTAAACGACGATGCGGAAGAGGGTGCCCATGAGGGGGCGTTCCTCCTCGGTGAGTTTGAATTGGGGTGCTCCGAAGGGATCAAGATTTTCGCCCCCCGAGATCGCGGAGATCGCGGTGGACTCGTAGTGAGGTGGTTTGAAGAAGATCCACCAGACGCCGCCGGCAACGAGGAGGAGGGCCGACAATAGCAGGAAAATCCGTTTGGCGGATCGGCGGGGACGGGTTACAGATGGGGCCATGAAAGGTAAGATATCGATGCTCTTGGCGGCGGTTTGTTCGATCTTCGGTGGAACTTGTTGTGCGGGGGAGCCGCTGGAGCTTGGCAAAGGGATCCCGGAAGTGGAAGCGAAGACGCAGGAGGGGAAGACGATCAAGCTGCACGAGGAGGGGGCGAAGGGCTGGATGCTGGTGTATTTCTACCCGAAGGCGGACACTCCGGGCTGCACGAAGCAGGCCTGTTCGCTGCGGGATGCGTATGCGACGTTGACCGAGAAGGGGGTGAAGGTGTTCGGGGTTTCGACCGACACGGTGGAGGAGCAGAAGGCCTTTGCGGAGAAGTTCGAGCTGCCCTTCACGTTGCTGGCCGACAAGGAGGCGGTGGTGGTGAAGAAGTTTGGGGTGCCGACCATGAAGGACGATGCCTTCGCGAGCCGTCAGGCGTATTTGTTCAAGGACGGGAAGCTGGTGTGGCGCGATCTGAAGGCGAGCACGGAGCAGCAGGCGGCGGATGTGTTGAAGGAGATCGGGGAGTAGGGGGGCCCGGTTAGTGGAAATCTCGACCTGGCGTGCCGGAGGCACGGGCAGAAGCGCCTACTTTGTGTCGAAGTCGATGACGAAGACGTCGTCGAGGATGGGGCGGAGTTCCTTGACGAAGGCCTGGTGGGCCTCGTGGGGGAGGTAGACGGCGAGGCCTTCCTTGGTGGCGAAGCTGACGATGAAGCAATGGGTGAAGCCCTTGGCGCGGTCTTCCTCGCTGACGTTGGTGCCCCAATCGAGACCGGTGATGGTGTCGATCTTGGAGGGGAGGGCGGCGAAGCCCTTCTCGACGGACTGGATCTGACCGGGGGTGGCGTCTTCCTTGAACTTGAGGCAGACGACGTGGCGGAAGGAGGATTTCTTCTCCTCGTGGTGATCGGCGGAGGCGGAGAGGATGGTGGTCATGGTGAGGGCGAGGATGAGCGCGATGGTCTTCATGGAGGGGACGATGGGAGGAAAATAAGGAGGGGTCAATCCGGCATCTCCGGAGGAAGTGAAAGAAGCTGGCCAATTGGCAGGCAAGCTGCTATTCTGTCCAACAATGGAAGAAAGTATGTTGTTCACCTCGACGGACCGCTTCCAAGAGCGGGATTTCACCTACCTGACCGCGTTGGTTGCGGGTCAGGGCGATACCGGAGCATTCCGGAGATTCGTGGCGGAGCGCGACGCGCTGCATCAGATACTCGATGACCCGCGGGTGCTGGGTTCCCTGTTGGAGGCGCCGACGCTGCTGGATGTCAGTCCGTGGTTTTACTTCTACGTTCTGACGCGGCAGAGCCTGCTGCGGAGCGGACTGGATGACGTCTCCCTGGCCGAGTATCTCAGTTCGGTGCTGGCGGAGCGGGTGCCATTGGCGGCTGGTGACACGTTAGGGGGGATCCCCGGGTGTCTGTCGCGGTCGGTGGATTTTTTGGCGGTGTTGGACAAGACCTCCGGCAACATGCGTTTCGAGGCCCTCGTGGCGGGTGGAAACCAGTTTCTGGTGCTGACGGGGATTTTTCCGGAGTTCATCGTGCGGCGCTCCGAGCGGCATGGGGCGCCGGGGCTGCAGTATTACGAGAACATGGCGCGGGCCTCCTATTGCGAGGCGCAGGAGCATCCCCGGGCGGTGCGGCAGGGGCTCAAGGGGGTGCTGGGGACCTTGTCCGAGGTGCTTCCGGAGGCGCGGCGTTCACTGAACCGGATGGCGGACTCGTTGTTGTTCCTGGCCAGTTGATCGGTCGCGAGGTGGGGTGGCGCAGGAGGAGGGGGTGGCAAGGATGCGGCCCTTCTTGGACATTGTGGGGTGGGATATGCTGTGGCAGAGTGCGGTTGATGCTGGAAGTGGATCAGTTGATCGAATTGGAGATCCGGGCGCGGGAGGAGTTGGAGCGCTTGCGGGAGGAGGCGCGGAAGGATGAGGCGGATCCGGCGGCCGTGGCGGTGGATGTGGCGATCGGGCGGCTGTCGCGCTTGGATTCGATGCAGATGGAGGAGGTGCGGAAAGATGCCTGCCGCCGACGGAATGAGCGGATCCATTTGCTGCAGCAGGCTGTGAATAACATGGATGAGGGAAGCTACGGTCAGTGCGGAGGCTGTGGGGAGTGGATCGCCTATAAGCGGCTGGAGCAGAGTCCGGAGGCCACGTTGTGCGGATCGTGCGCCCGGTAGGGGAATGGAGACGTGATCGGCGGTGGTTTGGGGTTGCAGGGCCGGGGGGGAGTGTTCAGGGTTGCGCATCATGAACAAGGCAAGGCTGGCAGTTTTGACAGGGGTGGCGCTGGGAGTTTGCGCTGGAGCGGCACCGGGTATCGTCGTCGGGAATTCCCGTTCCACTGGGCCGGTGGACGTGGTGACCTCCTCCGACCTTGAGTCCACCGGGGCGGTGACAGCGGATGCGCTGTTGCGGGCCATGCCGCAGGGGCGGTCGTTCCGGGATGTGGCGAGCCTGACGCCAGGGGTGGCGGACGTGAACCTCCGGGGCCTGGGGTCCAGCAGGTCGCTGGTCCTGGTGGACGGAGTGCCGGCGCTGCGTGGCGGAATCGGCTACGGCTACCACGGGGATCCCAGCTACAACGGATCGGACAGTTCTGAGTTCGGCAACATCCAGGTGCAGGGTGGAACACTCTTCGGGCAGGGTGCGGTTTCCGGGGTGCTCGTGGTGGGACTGGACATCAAGCGGTACTCGGAGCGGTTGGAGAACGCGGACAACGACCGATCAACCTATGACTTCGACATGGCCCTGGCCCTGAACCGCGAATTTTCGCCGTCCGTTGATTTGCACAGCGTGATCCGGATGCACTATGGTGATCATGGTTCACTGGGCACCGGCTACCTGAAGCCGGGAGTGCTGTTCAATGAGGTGCTGGACTGGCAGAGCCGAACCTCCCTTGACTACCGTTTCGACGGCCAGTCGCTGGGTTCGGGGGGGCTGGGGTTCTCGACCTACTACCACACGCAGGCCTTCTTCGAGGCGAGCGGGGATTTCAATGACACGACGAAGATCGCGGTGGGGCAGGAGTTGCGCTACACGACGAGTTCGGATGCCACGATCTTCGGGAACGTTGAGTACGGGATCCGCAACTGGGACAAGGCGGTGGACTATGACTCGAGCTGGATCAGCGGTTCGGTGGGGGTTCGCTTGGGCGGGGCCCGGTGGAATGTGGATGGATCGGTTGGTTGGCAGTGGACGGACTATGATGACCTGAAGGAGAGCCGGGACACGGGGACGGCTTCGCTCAGCTATCAAAACTACTTCACCGACCGGGTGGGCCTGACCCTGAACGCCAACTACGGGGTGCAGCAGGTCTTCGTGAACGAGGGGGGTAACGCCTTTGTTGATCCGACCGGGTTGTTCCTGGGATCGCGACTTGATGTGGAGGTGAATGACCAGGCATCGGTGGCCCTGAGCTTCAACTTTCTGGACGTGAGCTCGGAGTGGAACAACAAGGACCTGCACCGCGGATCCATCGGGTTGGACGGCTATTTCAAGTTCAGCGAGAATTTCACGATCAATCCGGGGCTGACCTGGGTGAACAACGAGGACGTGCCCTCGGGGAGTGACGACTTCGTGATCGGGCGACTGGGAGTGACCGCCACCTTCTAGTGCCCCGTCCCGGAACTCCCTGAGCGGATTGATGGCCCCACGAGCGAGGCGTTCGCACTCATTCACCTCCCTGCGGCAGGGTCGCGCCTGGTTGCTATTTTGGGTTTGGAGATTGGAGCTTCATTGGAAATTGGATTGTGGGAATTCGATGGGGCCAACCTGATTCCTCGGAAAATTTCCAACCCTCAAGTTCCAAATAAATTTCAAATCCAGATTCCAATTACCAAAGGCTGAAGGCCGGGGCGGGCCTGCCTCGTAGCGAATCGAATTCACTTCGGCGTACTTGCTGACTTTTTTTGGGGAGCCGCTCAGCGGTGGAGACGGAGGATGCGGGCGACCTCGGTTGCGGCGGCGGGGGTGTCGGTGATGCCGTGGTTGGAGCGGACGATGAGTTCACTTTCCGTGTTGTCGAGATGGGCGCTGGGGTAGGGGACCACGGCGTCGGTGTTCCATCGGAAGTTCGGGCCGCCGAGGTCGCCGATGATGCTGTGGAGGCGCACCTCGCCGCGCATGGGCATTTTCTGAAGGGCAAGGAGGGCGGGGCTGTTGGGGTTGAGTTGGGTGACGGAGACCTCGCCCTGGAGTGAGAGCAGGCGCGCGGCGGAGGTGAGGGCCTCGGGATTGCCGGTGGCGAGGAGTTGGGCGACGTGGAAGGTGCCTCCGACGGCGCGGAGGGGGATGCGGATGAGTTTGAGAGCCAGCCATTCGAGGGAGCCTTTGGCGAGGCCGCTGCCCTGATGGGGGGTGGCGAGGAAGACAACGCGTTTTGGCCAGGGGAGGGGTTCGAAGAGGAGGCGTTTGCGGAGCTGTTGCTTTTCGGCGGGGGTGATCCCAAGAGTGTCGAGATCCTGCTGAAAGTAGCTGTCGTAGAGGGCCTCGCTGTTGTGGGAGATGCTGGCGCGGGTCATGAGTCCTCCCATGCTGTGGGCGACGACGACCATGTCGTGGAGCTTGGGGTCGTTGTGGTCGGGATCGAGGGCGGTGATGAGTTCGGTGAGATCGCGGCGGAGGGCCGCAGCGGAGTCGAGCCACGGTTCGCCGGTGGGGTAGAAGTAGAACCAGAACTGGTAACGTTGCCAGAGGGCGGGGTCGCGTTGCAGGTGGCTGACCATGTCGCGGAAGGCGAGGGGGCTGGAGGCGAGGCCGTGGATGAAGAGGACGGGGATCTTGTCGCGGTCGTAGGGCGTGTAGAGGTAGAGGCCGCGGCGGTCGGTGTAGTCGGAGGGCGAGAGGAGGCCGCGGAGGTTGAGGAGTCCATCCTGTTGTTCGCGGACGATGTAGTCGAAGACTAGGCCGTGGGCGGCGGCGAGGGGTTGGCCGTTCAGGTTTGCGGAGCCGCGGGGGTCGTAGAGGTCGAGCTGCAGGTGATCGGGTGAGACCTGGGTGGCGACGAGGGTGGCGGGTTGGAGGGTGAGGAGGTGGGCGTGGGGGGTGAGTTGGACGGAGACGACGGGGGGCGCGCCATGGCCGGCGAGGACGGGGATGCCGACGGCGTTGCCCTGACGGGGCAGGCGGGTGCGGATCTGGTAGCCGTCGAGAAGGGTGGTGAAGGCGGGAAGGGAGGGGTGGGCGCTGTGGGTGGTCACCGTGAAGCCGTCGATGCTAGGGCCGAGCCCTGCCTTGCGCCAGGCGCGGGCCACGTCGAGAGTGTCGGAGGCGTTGAGGAGGCGGGGTGGTGCGCCGGCGGGTGGCGCTTCGCGATGGAGGTGGGCGATGTTGCCACAGGCCGCGGTCAGGAGGGACAGCAGGAAAAGGGTGGCGGAATGGGTGGGCACGGGTTCCCTTTAGACCTTAGACCGGTCTCCGGGCAATGGGAATCATGGGTTTGGGAAAACGGAGGAACCACCCGAGGGCACCCCGGCCCATCCCACACGGAAGGCCGGGGTGCGTATGTTCGGGGGGGAAGTTTAGCGTCGTCTGCGGAGGAGGAGGGAGAGCGAACCGATTGCGCCGAGGAGGAGGGCGGTGGGTTCGGGGACGCCGACCATGGTGATCTGGGCCTGGTTGTTGGTGTTGGGGGTGAAGGGATCGATGAAGCCATCGTCCAGGTGGATCCAATCGACGGTATTGTCGAAGTTGGAGGTGGGGGTGATGGAGAGGGAGGTGAAGGTTCCCGTGGAGGTGACCGAGGGGCCGAACTGCAAGCGCATGCTCTGGGGGGTGTCGCTGACGGCGGCGAGGCTGATGGTGCCGGTGTCGGAGATGGGGCTGCCGTTGTAGATGCCGGAATAGGTGAACGTTGCGAAGCTGGTCGAAGCGGAGGGGCCGCTGACCATGGTGACCCAGAACGAGTGAAAGGTGCCAAAGAAGGCGAAGACCCCGACATCGACGTTGGAGGTTTGGCCAAGGGTCCAGGAACCGTCGCTGCGATCGACGGTGAGGTGGACACTGGCTGGGGCGAGGCCCGTGCCGAGGAGGGTGAGGATGAACAGGAGGGAATGGTGCTTTAGTTTCATTGTTGGTATCGGTGCATGCTGATGCCTTCGCCTCAAGAGAGGCGTTGACAGGCCCTCAGCCGAAATGGGGCGGGATGATTTCCAAAAAAGTTTGGAAAAGTGCAGGCGGGGCTACTTTGGGGGACGCCGGGGGAGAGGGCGTTACTCCTGCTTTGCCGCAGGAGTGAGGAGGGTCTCGAGGGCGGAGCGCATTTCGTCCACCTTGAATCCGCGGGGGCCGCGCTCACCGCGGAAGGCGATCTTGCCTTCGGGGGTGAGGATGAAGAGGCGGTCGGGGTGGCCTTGGAAGGCGTCGCCGACGGTGTTTTTCATGTTATCGACGAGGAGGGGCATGGAGAGTTTGAGATCGGCCACGCAGGAGTTGGCGGCCTTGGTGCGTTCGTCGAGGGTGGTGTGTTGGGTGATGTCGACGTGCCGGGCGGGGCGGTTGCCGTCGGAGGCGTGGGCTTCCTTGAGGTAGATGAGGTAGAAGTCGGCGCGGTCCTTGTAGGTTTGGAAGGTCTTCTCCAGGCTCACGGCCTGGCGGGTGAAGGGGCCTCAGGTGTGGGAGCCGAAGATGAGGACGGTGAGGCGTTTGGGTTTGGCGAGATCGACGGTGAGTTTGCCGTCGGGGGAGTTCGCGCTGACGGAGGGGATGGCTGCGCCGAGCGTTGGGGCGAGGTCGGGACCGCGGCTGAGTTGGGCGGAGGCAACGGAGGCGGAGAGGAAGAGGAGGGGCAGGGCGCGGGTGATCATGGGGATGAAACGCCGGGTGGGGCGGGGAGTTGCGGGGAGAGGGGTTCGTAATCTCCCGGATTGCTGCTAGGGTTGTGTGGTTCCGATGATGAAGAAAAAGGATGAGTATGTGCCGGTGAACCCGTGGTCGGGGGAAGAGGGGCGGCCGGTGCCGGTGTGGGGAGAAGAGCGGGTGGCGGAGGCGATCGATGGGGCGATGGCGGCCTTTGGGCGGCATCGGCGGAGTGGCTTTGCGGAGCGGGCCGGGAAGATGAGGGCGGCGGCGGAGCGGTTGGAGAGTGGGCAGGAGGAGTTGGCGTTGTTGATGGCCACGGAGATGGGCAAGCCGGTGGCGGAGGGACGGGGGGAGGTGGAGAAGTGTGCGTGGGTGTGTCGGTATTATGCGGAGAAGGCGGAGGGGTTTTTGGCGGATGAGGAGGTGGCGACGGATGCGGGGAAGAAGAGCGTGGTGAGCTATCGGCCGCTGGGGCCGGTGCTGGCGGTGATGCCGTGGAATTTTCCGTTGTGGCAGGTGTTTCGCTTTGCGGCCCCGGCGCTGATGGCGGGCAATGTGGGGCTGCTGAAGCATGCCATGAACGTGCAGGGCTGTGCGGCGGCGATCGAGGAGGTGTTTCTGGCGGCGGGGTTTGAGGAGGGGTGTTTTGTGAATTTGCCGATCGGGCATGAGGGGGTGGAACAGGTCCTGGCGGACGAGCGGGTTCGGGCGGCGACGCTGACGGGGAGCGGTGCGGCGGGGCGGGCGGTGGCGGAGGCTGCGGGGCGGCACTTGAAAAAGTGCGTGTTGGAGCTGGGAGGGAGTGATCCGTATCTGGTGTTGGAGGATGCCGATGTGGAGTTGGCGGCGAAGGCTTGCGCGAAGAGCCGGTTGCTCAACTCGGGGCAGAGCTGCATCGCGGCGAAGCGTTTTCTGGTGCACGAGGCGGTGCATGGGGAGTTTTTGGAGCGGATGATCGCGCTCTTTCGGGAGCAGGTGGTGGGGGATCCGCGGGAGGAGGGGACGACGGTGGGGCCGATGGCGCGTTTTGATTTACGGGATGAACTGGCGGCGCAGGTGGAGCGATCGGTGGAGGCGGGGGCGCGGTGTTTGCTGGGGGGGAAGGCGCCTGACTTGCGGGGTGCGTTTTATCTGCCGACGATTCTGGATGGAGTGCGGCCGGGGATGGCGGCCTTTGACGAGGAGTTGTTCGGGCCGGTGGCGGCAGTGGTGACGGTGGGGAGCGAGGAGGAGGGGATCACCTTGGCGAATTGCTCGTCGTTCGGATTGGGCGGGGCGGTGTTCACGCGGGATGAGGAGCGCGGGGAGCGGATCGCGCGGGAGGAAATCGAGGCGGGTTGCGTGGCTGTGAACGGCTTGGTGGCTTCCGATCCGCGTTTGCCGTTTGGCGGGGTGAAGGAGAGTGGGTTTGGGCGGGAGTTGGGGCGGTTTGGGATCCGGGAGTTTGTGAATGTGAAGTGTGTGACAAGCGTGGTGGGATGATGGGGGGTATGGAGTTGGGTGGACTGTTGCCAGTGCGGCGGGTGCGGGTATTGAGGGGGGCTGTCGTCCGTGCGGAGGTGGAACCGCCGACCGCTTGCAAAGAGGCCGCCACGAGGGAGGAGGGGAGGCTTGCGACCGGGACGGTCACGCCACTATTGGGGATGACGCGGATGATTGGATTGTGCTGCGAGGTCGGCTGGGCGGTTGGAAACCGCCGCCACGTGGGGGCTATTCGCCGGCCATGTTGGCGGGGTCGAGGGCCTCGTGGAGTTGCTCGGCGGTGAGGTTGAGATCGGCGAGGTGTTTCTGGCAGAGGTCGCGCACGGTGCGGCCGGATTGGACGGATTCCTTGGCGATTTGCGAAGCGCGGTCATAGCCGATGAGGGGGGCAAGCGCGGTGACCATGGAGAGGGATTGTTCGATGAGTTCCGCGCAGCGTTCCTCGTTGGCCTCGATGCCGTCGATGCAGCGATCGTGGAAGGTGCGGATGGCGTTGGAGAGGAGGCGGATGGATTCGAGGACGGCCTGGGCCAGGACGGGCATGTAGGTGTTGAGCTCGAGTTGGCCGTTGGCGCCGCAGAAGGTGACGGTGGTGTGGTTGCCGAAAACCCGGGCGGCGACCATGGTGACCGCTTCGCAGAGGACCGGGTTGACCTTGCCGGGCATGATGGAGGAACCGGGCTGGGTGGGGGGCAGGGAAAGTTCGCCGAGGGAGCAGCGGGGGCCGGAGGCGAGGAGGCGGAGGTCGTTGGCAATCTTGTGAAGGGAGACGGCGATGGTGTTGAGTTGGCCGTGGCATTCGACGAGGGCGTCGCGGGCGCCCTGGGCTTCGAAGTGGTTCTCGGCCTCCAGGAAGGGGATGTTCGTTTCGGCGGCGAGGAGGGCGATGGTGCGGGGGGCGAAGTCGGGGTGGGCATTGAGGCCGGTGCCGACCGCGGTGCCGCCGAGGGGGAGATCATGGAGGGCCTTGAGGGCCTTGTGGGAGCGGTCCACGGCGCGTTCGATCTGTTTGGCATAGCCGGAAAATTCCTGTCCGAGGCGGATGGGAGTGGCGTCCATGAGGTGGGTGCGGCCGATCTTGAGGATGTCGTGGAAGGCGGCGGCCTTGGCGGCGAGGCCGCGGTGAAGGGCCTCGAGGGCGGGGTGGAGCTGCTCCCGGATGGCGAGGGCCGCGGCGAGGTGGATGGCGGTGGGGAAGGTGTCGTTGGAGGACTGGCCGAGGTTGACGTGGTCGTTGGGGTGAACAGGTTTGCGATCCTGCGCGGTGTCGAGGGGAAGCCCGGCGAGTTGGGTGCAGCGGTTGGCGATGACCTCGTTGACGTTCATGTTGGTGGAGGTGCCGGAACCGGTTTGGAAGACGTCGACGGGGAAGTGGGCGTCGTGTTTGCCCTGATGAACCTCCCGGGCGGCGCGGAGGATGAGGTCGGCCTTGTCGGGGGAGAGCAGGCCGAGTTCGCCGTTGACGGTGGCAGCGGTCCACTTGATGAGTCCGTAGGCATGGATGAGGGCGGGATCGACGGTTGTGCCGGAGATGGGGAAGTTGAGGACAGCGCGCTGGGTGGAGGCACCGTAAAGGGCCTCGGCAGGGACGCGCATCTCGCCCATGGAATCGTGTTCGAGGCGGGTGGGGTCGGTCATGGGAGAGGTATAGCACGGGGTGGGGGGGAAGGCGATGGCGAGGG
>JAQCFL010000104.1 GCA_027619375.1 Verrucomicrobiota bacterium
GGGCCTTCGGAGGTGAGGGAGGGGCGGGAAGTGAAATAGGAGGATGGGGGGTTTTAGCCGCCGGACCGCCCGGAGGTCGGTCCCACCCCTCGGGGGGCGGGAGGTTACTCCGCTCTCCCCATTGGGGGGCTAGGCGAGGACGGCGAGGAGATCGTGTGTTTCGACGGTGTCGCCTTTTTGGACGTGGAGTTCGGTGACGGTGCCGGCCGCCTGGGCGCTGACGGTGGTGAGCATTTTCATGGCCTCGAGGACGACGGCCTTGTCGCCTTCGGAGAGGGTGTCGCCGATTTTGATGGGGAGCTCGCTGACCATGCCGGGGAGGGGGGCGAGGATGTGCTTGGGGTTGCTGGGCTCGCCCTTGAGGCGGGTGGCCTTGGCGTTTCCGGAGAGGGCCTTGTCGGTGACAAGGCACTCGCGGGGCATGCCGTTGAGTTCGTAGAAGAGGGTGCGGCGGCCCTCGCTGTCGGCTTCCCCGATGGAGAGGAGTTTGATGAAGAGGGTCTTGCCGGGGGCGATATCGACGTGGACTTCCTCGCCCTGTTTGAGGCCGTAGAAGAAGGCGGGGGTGGGGAGGACGGTGAGTTGGTCGTATTCCTTGAGGGACTTCTGGAAGTCCTCGAAGACGGCGGGGTACATGAGGTGGCTGTAGAGGTCGTTGTCGGTGGCGGGGCGGCCGAGTTTGGTGGCCAAGGCGTGGCGGGTTTCCTCGAGGTCGCAGGGTGGGGCGAGTTCGCCGGGGCGCTGGGTGGTGACGGGGCGGTTGCCGAGGATGGCCTTTTGGACATCGGCGGGCCAGCCGCCGTCGGGTTGGCCGAGGCCGCCGGAGAGCATGTCGATGACCGACTCGGGGTAGTCGATGGTGCCTGGGGGGATGTTGAGGAGGTCCTTGGCTTTGAGGTTGCGGGTGACGAGGAGCATGGTGAGGTCGCCGACCACCTTGGAGGAGGGGGTGACCTTGATGATGTCGCCGAAGAGCTGGTTGACGTCGGCGTAGGTGTGGGCGATTTCCTGCCAGCGGTGGGCGAGGCCCATGCCGTTGGCCTGTTCCTTGAGGTTGGTGTATTGGCCGCCGGGCATTTCGTGGAGGTAGACCTCGGCGGTGCCGGCGCGGGGGGCGGAGTTGAACGGTTCGTAGTGGGTGAGGATTTCCTCCCAGTAGTCGGAGAAATCGTTGAGGGTTTCGAGGTCGAGGCGGGGGTCTCGGGCGCTGCCGCGGAGGGCGGCGCAGACCGAGTTGAGGTTGGGCTGGGAGGTGGAGCCGGACATGGAGGCGATGGCCATGTCGGCGATGTCGACGCCGGAGTTGGCGGCGGCGAGGATGGAGGCGGCATTGATGCCGGAGGTGTCGTGGGTGTGGAAGTGGATGGGCAGTCCGATTTCCTCCTTGAGGGTGGAGATGAGGCGGTGGGCGGCGGCGGGGTGGCAGAGGCCGGCCATGTCCTTGATGCAGAGGAGGTGGGCGCCCATGCGTTCGAGTTCCTTCGCCTTGGCGACGTAGTATTGGAGGGAATACTTGGCGCGGTCGGGGTTGGTGATGTCGCCGGAGTAGCAGACCGCGGCTTCGCAGACGGCCTTGCCATGTTCGCGGACGGCCTGCATGGCGACCTGCATGTTGGGGAGGTAGTTGAGGGAGTCGAAGATGCGGAAGATGTCCATGCCGCTGTCGGCGGCGTGTTTCACGAAGCCGGCCACGACGTTGTCGGGGTAGTTCGAGTAGCCGACGGCGTTGGATCCGCGGAAGAGCATCTGGAAGCAGATGTTGGGGATGCGTTCGCGCAGTTGGCGGAGGCGGTCCCAGGGGTCCTCCTTGAGGAAGCGCATGGCGGTGTCGAAGGTGGCGCCGCCCCACATTTCGAGGGAGAAGAGATTGGGGGTGTGGTGGGCGATGGCGGAGGCGACGGCCAGCATGTCATAGGTGCGCATGCGGGTGGCGATGAGCGACTGGTGGGCGTCGCGCATGGTGGTGTCGGTGACGAGGAGGCGGGACTCGTTGCGGATCCACTCCGCGAAACCCTCCGGGCCGCGCTCCAGGAGGACCTCGCGGGAACCGGGAACGGCGGAGCGCGTGGGGGGCGTGGTGATTTTGGCGGAGGGGATGCGGGGGACCGGGAAGGCCCGGCGGGGTGTCCAGCCCTTGGCATTGGGGTTGCCGTTGACGGTGATGTCGGAGAGGTAGTTGAGGAGTTTGGTGGCGCGGTCGCGGCGGGGGGAGAAGCGGAGGAGTTCGGGCTTGGTGTCGATGAGCTTGGTGTGGGCCTGGCCGGTGCGGAAGGTGGGGTCCTCGATGACGTTTTCGAGGAAGGGGATGTTGGTTTTCACGCCGCGGATGCGGAATTCGCGCAGGGCGCGGTCCATGCGTTGGCAGGCGACCTCGAAGCTGCGGCCCATGGCGGTGAGTTTCACGAGCATGGAGTCGTAGTAGGGGGTGATGACGGAGCCGGCGTCGCCGGAGCCGGCGTCGAGGCGGATGCCGAAGCCGGCCGCGGAGCGGTAGTTGAGGATGCGGCCGTAGTCGGGGGCGAAATTGCGGGTGGGGTCCTCGGTGGTGATGCGGCACTGGATGGCGAAGCCGTTGCAGGGGATTTCGTCCTGGGTGGGCAGGGCGATTTCGGGGCCGTGGAGGTCGTGGCCCTGGGCGACGAGGATCTGGGAGCGGACGAGGTCGATGCCGGTGACGCATTCGGTGACGGTGTGTTCGACCTGGATGCGGGGGTTCATCTCGATGAAGAACCACTCCTTGCTGTCCATGTCGTAGAGGAACTCGACGGTGCCGGCGTTGTTGTAGCCGATGCCTGCGGCGAGTTTGGCGGCGGCGGTGCAGAGGTCGTGGCGGAGGGTGCCGGGGAGGTCGACGGAGGGGGCGATCTCGATGACCTTCTGGTAGCGGCGCTGGACGGAGCAGTCGCGTTCGTGGAGGTGGAGGACGTGGCCGTGCTGGTCGCCGAGGATCTGGACTTCGATGTGTTTGGCGCGCTTGATGTAGCGTTCGAGGAAGACGGCAGGGTTGCCGAAAGCGTTCTGGGCCTCGTCCTGGGCTTCGGCGAGGAGGGCGGGGAGGGCCTCGGTGGATTCCACGACGCGCATGCCGCGGCCGCCGCCACCGAAGGCGGCCTTGATGATGAGGGGGAAGCCGATGTCCCGGGCGACGCGGAGGGCTTCCTCGGGATTGGCGATGGGGTTTTCGGTGCCGGGGAGGACAGGGACGCCGGCGGCGATGGCCTGGTGGCGGGCGGCGGTTTTGTCGCCCATGGAGTCGAGGAGCTCGGGGGAGGGGCCGACGAAGGTGATGCCGGCGGCGGCGCAGGCGCGGGCGAAGGCGGGGTTTTCGGAGAGGAATCCGTAGCCGGGGTGGATGAGGGTGACGCCTTTGTCCACGGCGAGGTCGACGATGCCCTGGTAGTCGAGGTAGGCGCCGACGGGTCCTTTGGAGACATCGAGTTGGTATCCTTCGTCGGCCTTGAAGCGGTGGCGGGAGAAGCGGTCCTCCTCGGCGTAGATGGCGACGGTGCGCAGGCCGAGCTCGGTGGCGGCGCGGAAGATGCGGATGGCGATTTCGCTGCGGTTGGCGACGAGGAGTTTGGGGTTGTCAGCGTTGGCCGGCATGGTGGGAATGGTTTAGGTGTTTGGCGGCGCGGGTCCAAGGAGGATTTGTGGGTGGGAAGGGGGAAAGGGGGCGATCGCTGCGGACGCGGCGGGACGCGGCGGGAACGGTCCCGGATGGGCGGGACGGGACGCAGGCAGCTGCTAGGCACTAGACGCGCTGCCAGTTCTGGAAGGAGGCGGCCTGGCCGAGGAGTTGGCCGTGGGGGTCGCGGAGGTTCCAGACGGTGGCTTGGGTGATGCGGAAACGTTGGCCGGTGCTGGAAATGCGGATGCCGGAGTAGTCGTCGATGAAGCCGTGGGTGGTGACGCGTTGGAGGAGGCTGGCGCGTTCGGCGCGGTTGGGTGCTTCGGCGGTGAAGCGGGAGGGGGTTTGGGTGAACTGGTCCCAGGTCATCTCGAAGAGGCGCTGGGCGGTGAGGTTTCCGTAGGTGAAGAGGGGGTCGGGGGCGGTGTCGTGGGAGGCGAGGAAGAAGGGGGCGTGGTAGAGGAGGCGGGCGGTTTCGACGGGGTCGGGGTCTGGGGGGAGGAGATGGCGGCCGGTGAGGGTGTGGAAGCTGTCGAGGAGGAGGGGGAGGTGGGGGGCGTGGTAGTCGTTGTCGGGGGCGGGTTCGGGGAGCATGGATGGATGGAGTGTCCGGCATTCAAGAAGGGATGTCCAATGTTCGAGGGGGGAAGAAGGAGTGCGGAGTGGGGAATGGGAGTGGGGCGCCGAATATTGTTGAATGATGAAGGGGGGAGGGCGGAGGGCATGCGACCGGGACGGTCACGCCACTGTTGGGGAGACGGCTGGGCGGTTGGGAAACCGCCGCCACGGATGAGGAGGGCATGCGACCGGGACGGTCGTGCAGCGGTGGGGGATCGGCTAGGTGAAGAGTTTGGTGACGGCCTCGGCTTTGACCAACTCGCGGGGTTGGTTGAGGTGGTTCATGACCATGGTGGCGGGGTCGATGCCGAAGGCGTGGTAGATGGTGGCGAGGAGTTCGCCGGGGTGGACGGGGTCCTCGGTGGGGGCGGAGCCGGTTTTGTCGGAGGTGCCGTGGATGTTACCGCGTTTGATGCCGGCGCCGGCGAGGCAGGCGGTGTAGCAGTAGGGCCAGTGGTCGCGGCCGTCGGCGCTGTTGCCGTTGCCGGAGGTGCTGAGGCCCTTTTGGGGGCTGCGTCCGAATTCGCCGACGGCGACGACGAGGGTTTCCTCGAGGAGGCCGCGGGAGTCGAGGTCGTCGATGAGGGCGGAGAGTCCGGCGTCGAGCATGGGGCCGGATTGGTTCTTCATGCGCTCGGTGAGTCCGATGTGCTGGTCCCAGGAATGGTTGTCGGAGTTGGCGACCTTGGGCCAGATGACCTCGACGACCTTGGTGCCGGCCTCGACGAGGCGGCGGGCGAGGAGGCAGCTTTGGCCGAAGGTGTTGCGGCCATAGTCATCGCGGACCTTTTCGGATTCGTCGCCGAGGGCGAAGGCGTCACGGGCCCGGCCGGAGACGATGAGTTCGAGGGCGCGGGTGTAGTGTTCGTCGAGGTTGTAGCTTTCGACGGCCTTTTCGATGTCGGGCATCTGGGCGTTGACGGCGTCGCGGAGGTCGGCGCGGCGGCGGAGGCGGGCGGAGAAGACATCGGGGCGGAGTTGGAGGTCCTCGATCTTGATGCGGGACATCTTCTCCATGTCCATGTCATCTCCGCCGGGGTAGAGGGTGTAGGGATCGAAGGCCTTGCCGAGGAATCCGGCGGCGCCGCCCTTGCCGATGACGTTGCTTTCCTGGAGGGGGCGGGGGAGCATGACGAAGGGGAGCATGGGCTCGTTGGTGGGGCGGAGGCGGACGATGTTGGCACCGAAGTTGGGGAAGTCCTTGGGGCTGGGCGGTTCCAGTTGGCCGGAGGGGCTGACCTTGTCGGTGGTGTAGCCGGTCATCATCTGGTAGATGGCGGCGGTGTGATTGAATAGTCCGTTCGGGGAGTAGGACATTGAGCGGATCAACGTGAACTTGTCGTTGATTTTGGCGAGGCGGGGGAGGATTTCGGTGAAGTGGACGCCGGGGATCTTGGTGGGGATGGTTTTGAAGGCGGAGCGGACGTTGTCGGGGACGTTTTCCTTGGGGTCCCAGAGGTCGAGGTGGCTGGGACCGCCCTGGAGGTAGACGAGGATGACGCTTTTGGCTTTGGCCCAACCGGGTCCGTTGCCTGCAGCGGCGGCGGTGTTGGCGAGGGCTTTGCCTTGGAGCATGGTGCCGAGGGTCATGCCGAGCATGCCGGCGCCGCCGACGCGGAGGAAGTCGCGGCGGGTGGGGCCGAGGGCGGGATCGCAGAGATCTTTGGAGGAGGGGCCGGAGAAGCGGAACATGGTGGTGTGTTGTGGGTTAGTAGTTGAAGAGGAAGGCGGGGCTGTTGATGAGGGCCCAGGCGAGGTCCTGGGCGGCGGTGAGGCGGGCGTTGGTGGCTTGGGAAGTGCTGAGGGCGACGTCGCTTTCGAGATTGGCGAGGCGCGGCGAGACGGGGGGGAGGGCGAGGAGTTCGTCGAGCGACTTGCGGGCCGCGAGGAGATTTTCGGGTTCGGGGGTCGGCATTTTGGCGGCGGCGAGATCGGTTTGGAGTTGGTGCAGCTTGGGATCGACGGAGCGGAAGTGGTCGGTGAGTGTCTTGAGTTGTTCGGGGCTTCGTTGATCGGTGGGGAGGGCGATGATCTCGGCGAGGTTGGCGGGGAGTCCGGACTGGTGGGGTCGGGGGTCGGTGGTGACGGCGAGACGGAATTTGCCGAGGCTGTGGGTGCCGTCTTGGAACTGTTGGTTGATGGTGATTTGGAGGCGGGTGCCGTGGGGGGAGTCGAGGTTGTTTTTTGTTTCGAAGCGGGCGGAGTGGTCCTTGCCCAATTGTGGGCTGACGGCCCAGCCGTTGTCGCTGGCGGGGGCCTTGCCGTCGATGGCGGTGGCGACCTCGTAGCCTTTCTGGCTGAAGTCGGCGGTGGCCTTTTTGAGGGGTGCCGGCTTCCATTTGTCAGGCTCGGCTTTTGTGGCGGTGGCGACCGTGAATTCGGAGATGACGATGTTGCCGTTCTGGCTGCGGCCGGGGCCTTTGGCGGGGAGGCGGTCGTCGGCGAGGGCTTCGAGGCGGATGCCGGTGATGCCGGTGAGTGCGGTTTCCCCGGTGAGGGTGTATTTCGTTTTGCCGTTGGGTCCGGTGACGAAGATGGAGGCGTCCTCCTGGGCGGTGAGGGAGGCCCCGTTGCTGGAGGTCATTTCGGTGAAGGCGAGGGGGGTCCAGGACGTGCCGTGGGTGCCGGCCTGTTCCCAGGCGGCGAGATTGGCGGCCGTGTTTTTCTCGTAGGCGGCCAGCTCGGCGGCGAGGGCCTCGGCGCGGGTGCGGTTTTCCTGTTCGAGCTTCGTTTTTTTGGCGGCCCAGGCGGTGGTGGCGGCGGTGAGGGTGGTGCGGGCTGTGGCGATGGCCTCGGTGCGGGCGGTGATGGCGGCGGTGACCTCGGGGGGAAGCTTTACGCGGAAGGATTCGAGCGAAGCGACCAACTTGGCGTGCTCTTCGGGGATGGCCTGGATGGTGGCCACACCGGTTTGGATTTCCTCGGAGGTGGCGGGGCGGTTGAGGATGCGAATGTAGAGTTCGTTGACGAGGTCCTCGTTGCTCCGGTCGGAGGCGGCGAGGCTGGTGATGAGGTTTTTCGGATCGCTGATGGCGTCGCCGACGGTGGGGCCGCTGACGAGGGCCATGATGGGGCCGAGTTCGAGGGAGGAGACGCGTTCGCATTCGCAGGCGCTCTCGCGGGTGGGGCGGCCGAGGTTGCCGAGGAAACCGTCGGTGAGGGCCACGCCGGAGTCGGGGAGGGCGGCGGCACGGGTGCCGGCGGGGACGCCGGGGATGTGGGAGACCGCGCCGGTGGCACTTTGGATGGTGTCGTAGAGGACTTCGGCGGGGAGGCGTCGGGCGGTGGAGTGGGAGAAGTTGATGGTGTCGTCCTCGTTCCACTCGTGGGTGCGCACGGAGAGTTGGTAGGTGCGGGATTTGCAAATGGTGCGGAAGAGGGTGCGGACGTCGAACTTTTCCTCGACGAAGCGGGTGGTGAGCCAATCGAGGAGTTCGGGATTGGTGGCGGGGTTGCCGGCGCGGATGTCGTCGATGGGTTCGATGATGCCGATGCCGAAGAGGTAGCCCCAGATGCGGTTGGCGTAGGAACGGGCGAAGAGGGGATTTGCGGGGGCGGTCAGCCAGGCGGCGAGTTGCTCGCGGCGGGTGGCGTTGTCGGGTGACTGGTGGGGGACGGCGTAGGGGAAGGCGGGCGGGACGACTTCCTGGGTGCGCTCGTGGAGCATTTCGCCCTCGGTCCGGTCGACGATGAGTTCGAAGAGGGGGTTGCCTTCCTCCACGGCGGTTTTGCCGAGTTGGCGTTTGCCGGAGGCGGGGTCCTTGTCGAGGCCGATCTGCGCGAAGAAGGCGGCGGTCTCGTAGTATTGGTTCTGGGTCCAGCGCTCGAAGGGATGGTCGTGGCACTTGTTGCAGTTGAAGCGGGTGCCGAGGAAGAGGTGGGTGGTGTTCTCCATGGTCAGATCCGGAGTGCGGAGGATCTTGAAGTAGGAGGCGGGGGGATTGTCCTTGTTGGAGCCGGTGGCGGTGAGGATTTTTCGCGCGAACTCGTCGTAGGGGGTGTTGTTGTCGACTTCGTTGTGGATCCAGGTGCGGAGGAGAGCGGCGCCTTCAGGGCCGAGGAACTTGCGGTTCACCTGGAGGAGGTCGGCCCATTTGTTGGTCCAGAAATCGACGAAGGCGGGGGAACCGACGAGTTGGTCGATGATCTCGTCGCGTTTGGTGCGGGTCTCGCGTTGATCGGCGAGGAAGGAGCGGATCACCTCTGGGGTGGGGGGGAGGCCGGTGAGGTCGAGGTGGACACGGCGGAGGAATTCGTTGTCGGTGGCCAGTTCGGAGGGCAGGATTTTCATGCGCTCCCATTTTGCGGCGGTGAAGGAGTCGATCTCGTTGAAGACGGGGGGCGATTGCCAGGCGAAGCCGGAGCGGTCGCCCATGACGGTCATGGTGGTGGAGGCATAGGCGCCTTCATAGCGGGCGAGGATGGGGGCTTCGCCGCGGCGGAGGGCGGAGACGAGGGCGAACTTGTCGGTGGCGGCGACTTCGGTGTTGCCGACCTCGAGGAAGGCCTCGCCGGTGACATCCCGGGTGCTGCCGTCGGGGTAGGTGGCGATGACGCTGAACTGTTGGCGGCCGCCGATGTTTTGCACGACGGGGTTCTCGGGGGTGATGACGATGGACTGGACCTTCTTGACGGTGAGGTCGAGTCGGGCGCCTTGGGCGATCCAATTGCGGATGGTTTGGTAGTCCTTGGAGGCGATCGTCATGCGTTGTCCGCCCTCGTGGGGGACGGCACCGGTGGCTTTGAGGAGCATGAGGGAATCGTCGGGGGAGGCGAGGTTGGTGCGGCGGGAGCCGTGGTCGTCGGTGAAGGCGCGGACATCGAAGATGGGATCGTAGCCGCGGAGGGAGAGTTTGAAGCCGTTCTTGCCTTCCTTGGATCCGTGGCAGGTGCCGGCGCTGCAACCGGCGGCGGCGATGACGGGGGTGACGTCGCGGACCCAGTCGGGGGCGGTGCTGGTTTCGAGGCCGGAGACGGTGACTTTGGTGGTGGCGCTTTGGCCACCGAGGGTGGCGGTGAGGTCGAGGGTGCCGCCGGTGAGGGGACGGGCGAGGCCGCGGGAGGAAATGGCAAGGAGGGGGGAGGATTGGGACCAGGTGACCTGGCGGGTGACGTCGGCGGAATCGCCATTGTCGAATTGGGCGGTGACGAGGAGTTGGCGGTAGGCGTGGGGGGAGTTGAGGTTGAGGGCGGCGGGGAAGAGGGAGAGCGCGGTGATGGTGCGGGACTCGGGGAGGGTTTCGGGATCGAGGGGGGGGAACGGTTTGCCGTTGGAGGCGAGGTTGGGGTCTGTTTGGTTGTTTTGCGGGGCGGCGGCTGCGATTTCCGGGGAGGTGGTTTCGACGGGGCTGAAGGAATGGGCGATGGTGCCGGTCTCGGCATCGATGATGCGGATGAGGCCGTCCTGTCCGGAGGCGGCCAGTTTGGTGCCATCGGGCGAGAAGCTGAGGGCGAAGATGGGGGTGTCGAAGGAGAAGGCGTGGAGGAGGTCGGTGCCGGCGGTGAGGTATTCCTCGACGCGCTTGGCTTCGTCGGCGTTCCACTGGGGGGTGGTTTTGCCGTAGATCTTTTTGATGTCGTCGGGGAGGGCGGTGTCGAACTCGGACTTGAAGATGTGGACGGCGCCTTTGCCATCGAGGCTGGAGGAGGCGGCGACGCGTTTGCCGTCGGGGCGGTAGTCGACCGACCAGATGCGGCCGGGCATGGGGGGGAACTTGCGGATGAGGTTGGAGTTGTCGCCGATGACGCGGGTGGTGATGCGGAAGACGCGGTAGATTTGGGGCACGCCATCGGCACCGCCGACGAGGATCTCGTCGCGTTCGGGGTGTTTGGCGAGCGAGGCGAGGCCGCCTTTAAGGGCGCCGGGGGTAATGGAGGTGATGTTGTCGATGAAGCGCTCCTCATCGACCTTGGTGAGTTTGGCGGTTTGGTCGCGGCCGGAGGAAACGAGGTGGGTGCCATCGGTGGAGAAGAGGGTGTCGAGGACCCAGTCGGCGTGGGAGCCCATGAAGAGGATCTGCTTGCCGGATTTGGCATCGATGACGCGGGCGGTGTTGTCGGCGCAGCCGAAGGCGACCTTCGTGCCGTCAGGTGACCAGGAGGCGCCATAGACGGTGTCGAAGGTGACGGGGTGGGAGAGGGAGAGTTTGCGTTTGGCGACGTCCCAGATTTGCACCTCGCCCATGCGGCCGGGGAGGCCGCCGGTGACGGCGAGGTTGGTGCCGTCCGGGGAGAAGCGGATGGATTCGATGCGCTCGGAGAGGCCGACCAGTCGGGCGAGGGGTGTGGCGGAGCCGTCGGCGGCGATGGTGTGGAGGAGGACTTCGTGGAAGCCGGAGATGGCGAGGAGGGAGCCGTCGGGGGAGTAGTCGAGGGCGGTGATGACCGGAGGACGCGAGTAGGTGGGGAGGTGTTCGGCATCGTAGTGTTGCCGGGCGTTTTCCGGCGTGTCATCGACGGCCCCTTCGGTGATCCATTTGTGGACGAGGGCGATCTCGTCCGGATTGAGCGGGGTGTCCTTCTTGGGCATTTCCGCCTCGCCGTTTTTGTCGGGGGTGATTTGCTCGAGGAGGTGGGAATGGGCGGGATCGCCGGGGATGATGGCGCCTTCGGTTTCGGCCCCCGCGAGGAGGGACTCGAAGGAGGTCATGATGTAGTCGCCCTTGGCCTTGGCGGGTTGGTGGCAGCCGTGGCATTTGGCCTGGAAGAGAGGCAGGACATCCTCGTAGTAGGAGACGGGGCCGTCGGGGGTGGGCTCTGGGGTGGCGGCGGGGAGGAGGA
>JAQCFL010000105.1 GCA_027619375.1 Verrucomicrobiota bacterium
CGACTACCGCCCCCTCGATCCCTTCTGGCAAAAGCGCGGCTACCAGCGCCAGGACGACCTCCGCGCCCAATTCCACTGGAAGGAAGTCAACGCCCCCGGCGAAATCCAGAACACCCTCACCTTCTGGACCAAACCCATGGCGGCGGATTCCAACCAAGCGTGTTCGGCATGGTGAATGTTGAACCGGTATTGGCCCTCAATGAAAGGGGGGCCATTTCTTGCCGAGGCTGCCTTCTCAGAATTTCCAACCGGCAATTTCAACCCTGCATCCGGACCAACCCGTCAGATTTTTGGATCTTCCAGCCCATGTCGGGTGGGAGTCTCGCCCCATACCTGTGTCGGACAGTTCCTCCCATTTCGGATGATCATCGTTCCTTACCCACAGTTTTGCGGAGGAGGCAGATTATTAAAGCACGATCCATGCCGAACACTGTTGGTTTCCACCTGTCCCGGCGTAGCTCAGCGAAGACGGAACCGCCCAACCGACTACCAGCTTCGGTACCATAACCCAAACTCGTCAGTAGGCCGACTCGCCAGCCTCCCCAAAGGCCGCGCAGGGCCCTCTTTGCTTCGGCGCCCGGCACGAAACGGGAGTCCGTTCCGTCTGCCTGCCTGCGCCAAACGGGCGACAGAGGGCCCTGTGCTCCCCAATCACGGCCGCATGATCTTGGCGCGCAGAAACCCCTTTCCGGGCAGACCGTCGGAACCATCGAGGCTGAAGCTCCGATAGACGTATCCGCTGCCGGGCGTGGGATCCACGGCGGGAGGAAGCGCGGTGGTGAGAATATTCACCTTGTGGACGAAGCTGCCCAGCGTGGTGCTGCCCTCGATGGTGTAGGTGATGTCGTCCACCGCCGAGGTCGCCGTCGGCGAGGGATCTCCACTGAACGCCGGCGTGTCCGCCCGCACCGCGACTGTTAGGATCAATTCTTTGGCGGTGCCGACATCCTCGCTGTCCGCCGTCAGGACATAGACCTTGCCTTGGTCCGCGCCGTTGAGGGGGTCGCCGTTGAAGGCAAACTCCGCCAGGTTGTTCGCCCCGTCGTCGTCGGGGTTGCCGCCCGGGGTGGCGTCCGCCCCCGGATTGATGTCGGTGATGTTGGCCTGGGCCCAGAGTTCATACGGATCGGTGACCGCGGTGCCGATAAGCACGTCGAGCACACCCGTGCCGGCAAATGCGCTGTCATCCTTGTTCGTCGCGGCGGAACTCGTCGATCCATAGCTGCCTGCCGGCATTTGCACTCCGTCGATGAACAACTGGTTTATCGTGTCGGTCAGATTGTGGTTCAGCTTCAACACCGCGTTGTCGCCAGGCGCGGTGCCGATCCTCACCGCGGAACTATCCGCCAGATAGGCCTTGGTCACACACAGGATCCCTTCCTTGACAATGGTGGCTCCGGCGTAGGTGTTGGTGGCCGTCAGATTGAGAACTCCGGCCCCCTTCTTGGTGAACCCGCCGTTCTGGATCACCGCGCTGATCGTCAGGCCGTTCAACTGCGTCTGGGTGTTGACGATCGCGCCTTCCGGCAGCGCCGCCACCGTGATGTCGTGGGCCGTGCTGCCGTTGAGGTCGAGGGTGAGGTTGATGGTCGGAGTGACCGACACGTCGCCCGGGTTGGAGGTGATGTTGCCGGTGAGGGTCAGCTTGCTGCCGCCCTGGACCGTTGGGTTCTGGCCCTTGCCACCGTTGCTGTTGAAGACGATGCCGGCCAGGGTGTTGTTGGCACCGGTCAGATTGAGGACCGAGCCGCCGTTGAGGGTCACGATGTTGCCCGCGGCAATCTGCTGGGCATTGCCCTGCATCGTGACGACGCTGTCGTTGATGACCAGTCCCTGACTTGGGTCGAACGCGGCCGGAATGGCGGTGCCCGCAGAGTTGAGGTAGGTTTCATTGCCCCCGGAAACCACCGTGCCGCCGGTGTGGATGTTGGTGGCGGTTAGGTTGAAAAGCTGGTTGGTCAGGTTCGTCCGTTGGTAGGAATCCAACACCAACTTGACGCGGGTTCCGCCGTTATCGACGATGACCGAACTGACCTGCAACGCGCCGGACGCGCCGCCGGACCCCTCATTGGTGCGGATCAGAAACAGCTCGCCGGTGCCGAGACCCGATGTCAATTGGCCGCGGACGGAGGAAGTCCCAATCAGCGGGCTGGATTGGGCGTTCTGACAAATCATGCCGCTTTCAATAGTCAAGGTGTCCGCGGCATCGGCAAAGGTGAGGTTGCCGGTTTGCACCAGCGAATTGATCGTCTGGCCGCCGCTCAACACCGCCCATGCGGAGGCACCCACCACGTTGTCGGTCGCCGTGGCCGCGTCCAACGGGCCACCGTAAGTGGCCGGGAACCCGCCCACGGTGCCAACCGGAGCAAAGCCCAGGCCCGCAACATAACCGACCGGCGAGTTGGTGCCACCGCCCGTCCCCTTGAAGACACCCGGAATCACCCCGTTGACCCCGGCGAGATTGCCCGCAAGCGCGGCGGTCACCAGAATCCGGCTGCTGTTTCCAGCCGTCCCGAGATTCGATCCGTCAACCCGCAGAGTCGCGCCGGTGCTGCGCGTCAGGCTGTTGAGCGTCACCTCCGCACTTCCGGATCCGCCGGCGGTGGCGGTGATGGTGCCCATGCCGCGGCTTGCCGTCACATCTCCCAACGATTCGGCCGAAGTGGTCGAGGCCCGCCCGGTGTAGATGATCCGACCGCTGTCGAGGGTGATGGCCGCCGTGTCGTTGACGCGGTCATTGTCATTCACGGTTCCGGTGTTGTCGATGAAGAGGCTGCCATTGGCGAGGTCAACGGCACCGGCCCCGCTCAGCCGTCCGCCATCCACAAGCTTCATCCCCCCATAACTCGGTCCCTGGGTTTGCGGCTGGTCGCCGCCAATCACCGAAATGGAACCCGTGCTGGTGCTGTCCCCCGTCAGGGTCAGAATTCGTCCGGAACCATTGCCCACCTTGACCAGATTGACCGAACCGACAATCGAGCCCCCAAAGGTCTGAATACTTGTTGGATTGGTGGTGAGCGTTCCCGATCCGCTGATGCTGCCGCCGCTGCCGCCGAAATTGCCGACGTATTGCTTGTTCGATCCGAGGTCCAGCGTGCCGCCGTTGACCACCAGGGTCTTGTTGACGTTGAGGGTGTGATCGCCACCGTCGAGGATCAGGCTGCCGGCGTTGATGGTGGTCGTGCCGGAATAGGTCTGGGGCGTCGACAGGGTTAGACTGCCGCCGCCGTTCTTGATCAGCGTACCGCCGCCGCTGACAATCCCGCCAAAGCTCTGACCGGCCGCGTTGTTCACGATCAACGTGCCGTTATTGACGATGCTGGTGCTGCCGACACCGCTGATCCCGGCATCCAATGTCAAGGTGGAATTGGCGTTGATCGTCGTGCTGCCGCTCACGCTGTTGTTAGCGGCCAAAATGACGTGGCCGCTGACCACCAGGGAATTGGCGCCGACCAGCGCATTGGTGTTGGCCATGGTGAGCGTGCCGCCACCGCCGCCGAGACGATAGATCGTGCCGTTGCGCGTCAGCGTGCCACTGTAAGTGACGTTGCCATCGGCACCCAGCGACAGCGCGGTAAAATCGTTGGGACCACCGCTGCTGAAATCAAAATTCTCGGCGGTGTTGGCCGTCAGGGCCACCGCACCGGTGGAGGTGCTGACAATCCGGCTCAGCAGGTCATCCTGGATCGTCGTGGCGGGGACATACCCGAGCGCCACCGCTCCGCCGCCGTTGACGGTGATGTTGCGCCCGCTGCCGGCGATGGAGTCGGCCGCATTGAATTGAAGCACCCCGCCGTTGACCGTCATGTTGCCGTCGTATGAGTTGAGTCCGGAGAGCACCAGAGTGCCCGCACCATTTTTGCTCAGTCCGGCACCGGTGCCGGAGATGGCGGCGGAAACCATCAGGTCGGCCGCGGTTGTCGCGCTGTCATTGACGGTGAAGGTTCGGGTCGCACCGCCGAGGTCGAGCTTGCCGGCCAGGGTCGCGCCAAGCGGGTCGAAGGATGAATTGTAAATGACATTGCCGTTCAGGGTCAGGGTGCCCGCGCCAGTGATGAGGTCCGCCCCGCTGGTCGGGGTCGCGCCACCAAACGTGATGGACCCGAAGGTGTCATTGTGGCCGTTGAGGTCGAGCGTGGCGGTCACCCCCGCACCATTGCCGCTCACGTACACGCCTGACGCGTTCGGCAGCACGTCGTCGGCCCCGCTCCTCAGGGTGCCGGCATTGACCGTTGTGTTCCCCGGGTAGGTGTTGGCCCCGGATAGGGTCAAGGTGCCGGAGCCGAGCTTGGTCAGGCCCTGGTTGTTCGAATTGTCGATGATCCCGGCGAGGGTGACCGCCTGGCCGTTGGTGTCGAGTTTGACCGGCTTGCTGCTGCCCTTGAAACGGGTGGACCAGTCGGTGCCGGCGCTGTTGGCCGTGTATTGCAGGATGCCGCCGCTACCCGTGAAGCTGATGTCGCCGCCATTGCCCAACGCGTTGGCATGGTCCGCCTGCAGGTAGCCGTTGTTGAGGGTGGTGGGACCGGTGTAACTGTTGTTGCCGGAAAGCCGCAGCATGGCCGCCACACCGTTGTTGGAACTGATGATCCCGGCACCGGCACCGCCGGAAATATCCGCCGATATGTGCACCGGCGTCATCTGCGCACTATGACCAATGCCCCCATAACTGGCATTGCTCACCGTCCGCGTCGCACTGCCGAGATCAAGCTTGCCACTGATGAGGTTGACCGTCGTCCGGGCATCGCTGTCCACGTTGATGTCGCCACCAAGCGTCAGCGTCCCCGTGCCCGTGGCCACCGTGTTGGTCAGATTGTACGCGCCGCCGGTGGTGTAGAAGTTGATCGCCTTGCCCCCGCTGCCGCTGACGGTGTCGTCGAAGCCATTGAGGTCGATGGTGCCGCCCGAAACCTGCAACAGTGAGGCATCGGCAAGCACGTTGTCGGCACCACTGCGAATGGTGCCTCCGACGGCGACGTTCGTGGTGCCCGAAAAGGCGTTGGGGCCGCTGAGGGTCAGCACCCCGGCCCCGGATTTGTTCAGCGCGAACGTGCCGGAACCCTGAGTGATCGCCCCGCTGATCCCGATGTTTCCCGCGCCGTTGATCGTGAGCGTCTTGGTGCCGGTGGTGATGGAGCTGATGCCGCCAGCGAGGGTCAGACTGTTGGCGGCGCTGTTGTTGGTGAACGTGAAGGTTTGGTTCCCGTTGGCGGTGCCGACAATGACGTTGGCAGCCACCGCCTGGTCGTTCACCACGCTGCTGTCGAGATTGATTCCACCGGCATTGAAGGTGAGCGTCTGGATGCCAACGCCGCCGCTGCCGATGGTGTAGGCCGCGGCATTGGCTGTGTCGAAGGCGACCTGCTGGATGGTGACGCCCGCGCCCAGGTCGATGACCGTGTTGGAATTCACCGTCGCCGCATCCAGACTGAACGTGGCGGTATTGCCTGAGCCGGGAACGACCGCGGGCGCGCCACTCCAGTTGTTGCTGGTGGCCCACAGGGTGCTGTCGGTGCCAACCCAGGTGGCGGTGGTGGCGTGGCCCGCTTGCGCGGCGAACAGCACGGCAAAGGCGCCGGCAAGACGGCTTGAACCGGCGAGGATGAGACAAATAGGCGCCTTTGATTTCATGGTGCTTTTTCTTTAGGGAGCGCTGCTTTCGGGATAGGACCGCCCGGCCCGAAGGCCGGACGACGCCCCCCCACTGATCCGGACGAGCGCAATTAACCCATCCGGCTCCCTCTATCTAGGGGTTTCGCCCCCGAGGCTGTCAATCACATTCAGCCGGACACACTGGGCCCGGGAGCCTTTCCGGGAACGGGGCCCGTCGTCCCGACATCCTCCTTTGCCAATCACTGGCTCCATCGGGTGAGTTACCCTGCTTTTCATCGTTACCATGGATTTGCTAGGACCGCCTCGGCGATGGAGGCGGAATGGGTATCGAATAGCCTTTGCAAAACCGGCCATTTTTCATCACCTGTGTTAACAATCATGAAATCTCGCCTGCTTCGAGTCTTCGCCTGGACCGTGTTCGCGGCCGGGCACCTCTCCGCCGCAGACTCCCGGCCCAACATTGTCTTCATTCTCGCCGATGACTGCACCTACAACATGCTGGGGTGCTACGGCGGCAAAGACGCCAGCACGCCGAACATCGATCGGCTCGCCAATGAAGGCCTCAAATTTACCAGGGCCTACTCGTCAATGGCCATGTGCGCCCCCTTCCGCGCGGAGTTATACACCGGACTCTATCCGGTCCGCAGCGGCGTCACCTGGAACCACTCCTCGGCCCGCCCCGGAACGAAAAGCGTTTGCCACTACCTTGGTGACGCCGGCTACCGCGTCGCGCTTTCCGGAAAGAAGCACGCCAACCCCGCCAGTGTCTTTCCCTTTGAAAACCTCAAGGACTTCCCTGCCGGCAAGGACATTCGACGGTTCATGACCCGGGACCCCAAGCAGCCCTTCTGCCTCTTCCTCTGCTCACACAATTCCCACGCCCCCTGGACGACGGGTGACGCCTCGCACTTCGATGCCGAAAAGATCGCGCTGAACCCCACCCAGCACGACAATCCCGAAACCCGCGATGCCATGACCCGTTACCTCGCCGAGGTCGAGGATCTCGATCGCGAAACCGGAGAGATCCTCGCCCTCCTCGAATCCACCGGACTGCAGGACAATACGCTGGTCATGTTCTCCTCGGAACAGGGCTGGGCGCTCGGCTTTGCCAAGTGGAGCAACTGGGATCTCGGCGTCCACACCGCCCTGATCGCCCGCTGGCCGGGTAAAATCGAAGCCGGGCGCGTCTCCGACTCGTTGGTCCAGATGACCGACGTGCTGCCCACTTTTCTTGAAGCCGCCGGAACAAAGCCGGAACCGGGCCAGTTCGACGGGCACAGCTTTCTCGGCGATCTGACCGCGGCCAAACCCTCGGACCGAACGTTTATCTACGGCTTGCACAACAATGTGCCGGAGGGACATCCCTACCCGATCCGCTCCATCCGCGACGGCGAGTTTCACCTCCTGCTCAACCTGACTCCCGAGACTTCCTACCATGAAAAGCACGTCATGACCAAGAACTCCCGTCTGGTGTGGTGGCCGGCGCTTCAGAACGCCGCGACAAAAGGCGACTCCAAGGCGCAGGCCCTCATGGATAAATATCAAACCCGCCCCGCCGAAGAACTCTACCAGGTGGACACCGATCCCTTCGAAATCAACAACCTCGCCGACAACCCGGAATTCCATGAGGTCAAAGAACAATTGCGCGCCGAGTTGAGCCGCTGGATGTCCGAACAGGGAGATCCCGGTGCCGCCATCGACACCGCCGAGGCCTTCGCCGCGAACGGAAAAGCCGCCAGAGAACCGGGTCCGAAACCAAAAAAGCCAACCCGGCCATAGTCGCCCCCGCCCAACAACGAACGAATCCCGGGAAGGTGACGTCACATTCGGGATCATAGCCTTTTCCTGGCAGCCTTGGGGTCAAATCCGGTAGCCAACGGCGTGACAACCGTCGTTCAGGCTCCCGCCGATCTTACCCTCCAGAGGGAGGATCGCATCTACCCAGCGGCATGGGGTCGCCCGATACCAGGTGCCGAAGGACGCCATTGGCTTCCAGGTGCAGACCCCCGACCTCCTCGTCACGGACTTCGGCACTGAGTTCGGGGTCATCTCCACCGAGGAGTCCCTCGACGAGGTTCATGTGTTCAAGGGCTCCGTGGAGGTCCTTAACCAGCGCGGGCTCCAAGGCTCCAACACAAGGAGCTCATCACGAGCCAGGTGGCCCGCATCGCCGGTCCTGCCGGTCGCCTCAAACCGACCCCCCTGCGTCCGACCGAGTTCCTCGACTCCCTCCCCCCGAATATTCCCCACCTCCATTTCTCCTTCGACTCCATGGCCGGAAACGAGTTCGTCGTCGAGGGTGACCACGCCGACGCGCCCGCCATCTCGGCCTGGCTGGAGCGGGGCCAGGTGCCTGCGGACAAATCTCCCCAGGTGGCCGGGAAGTTCGGCAAGGCCCTGCCTCTCAACGGAACCGGTGATCATATTCGAACCGACTGGCCGGGGCTTCCCGGCCGAAAGGTGGTTGAGGAGCAACGCGACGACACCACCGGTCAACCGGCCCACGTGCTCCCGACCCTGGCAAGGGTCGCAGCCGCCGCGAAAGGTTGAGGGCGCATCGTCCGCTGCTGGCACGCCTGACCGGGGTGCGCCCTTCCGTTGAATCGCCTCTTCCCCGCAACTTTTCCTCAATAGAAGACTTCATCCACCTAGCGTAACAATCTAAACGGCCATCATCCCCTGGGCTCCCCCCTCAAACACCGCCGCCCCTCCTCCCGAATTCAGCCTTCCTCATTCCACCATGTCTCCACTCCGCCGCCTGCCACTCCTTCTGCCGCTCCTCCTCTGCCACACTCCCCTCCTCGCTGTTGGCAACCCCCTCCCCCTCACCGAGGCCCTCCAGATCGCCAACCGCATCGACCAACTCCTCGAGGCCGATCTCGCCGCCCAAAATCTCCCCCCCAACCCCCTCGTCCCCGACGACATCTTCCTCCGCCGCGCCTACCTCGACATCGTCGGCCGCATCCCCACCCCCCGGGAAGGCATGAGCTTCCTCGACAACACCTCCCCCGACAAACGCCATCGCCTCGTCGAGGAACTGGTCTCCTCCCCCGGCTACGAGAGCGCCTCCTTCAACTACTTCGCCGATCTCCTCCGCCTGCAGACCACCAAAGAACAATACGGTCTCGGCTGGCACGTCTGGCTTCGTCAATCCATCGCCGAGGACAAACCATGGAACCAGATGGCTTACGAGATGCTCGCCGCCGACGGCCACGCCGCCAAAAATCCCGCCGTCGGATACTACCTCCGCGACCGCGGCATGCTCCTCGACAACGTCAGCAACACCATGCAGGTCTTCCTCGGCCACCAGATCGGCTGCGCCCAATGCCACGACCATCCCTTCGACCGCTGGTCGCAAATGGAATACTACGAACTCGCCTCCTTCAGCAGCGGCGTCTCCTACCAGAGCCAGGAAGCCCGCAACGCCATCCGAAAGGTCTCCGAGCAAATGCGCAAGGACGACCCCGCCCCCACCCGCAACATCAGCAACAAGAAGAACGCCAGGGACAAGAAGAGGCAGGCCGACCGCATGAAGAATGACCGCGCCAGAAAATTCGCCCAGCAGTTCAGGCTCGTCTTCAAGGCATTCAACAGGAACGAGATTTCCGAGAATACCGGAGCCACCCTCAATCTTCCCGACGACTACAAATACGAGGACGGCGAACCCGGCGAGGCCATCCCCCCCGCCACCCTCTTCAGTGACCGCCTCCACAACGTCCCCCCCGAGGACCGCCGCGAGGCCTTCGCAAAATGGCTCACCTCCGGCAACGACTACTTCGCCAAGGTCTTCGCCAACCGCCTCTGGGACCGCACCTTCGGCCACGGCCTCGTCGACCCCGTCGACAACTGGTCCAAGGAGGCCGAAACCGCCCATCCCAAAGTCCTCGCCTACCTCGAGGAGGTCATGAAACGCATCGATTACCGCACCCGCGACTTCGAGCGCATCCTCTACCACACCAGGCTCTTCCAACGGGCCGCCAGCACCGGGGAGGCCACCCCCGGCTTCACCCTCGCCTTCCAGGGACCCCAACTCCGCCGCATGCGGGCCGAGGAAATCCACGACTCCCTCCTCGTCCTCACCTTCGGAAACGTCGACGACAAGATCAACGACGGCCTCGCCAATCGCTGGGACGAATACCGGAAGGGCATCCTCTCCCTCCTCTCCTCCACCCCTGCTCAACTCATCGCCGCCAACAAGACCCTCGCCGAAGGCGAACAGGAAAAACTTGAGTTCCAACGCAAGGCCCGCGATCTCGGCCTGAAGATCCGCGAAGCCGCCGAGAAGGGAGACAAGGACACCGCCAACAGGCTGCGCCAACAACTCGACACAGCCAAAAGGGAGCACAACAGATCCCGCCGGGACATGGCCGCCTACAGCCGGCGCGATGTCGGAGGCGGCAGACCGAGCCTCAACATGCGGGCCTCCGAATACCCCACCCCCTTCAAGGGCGACCACCTCGTCCGGCAGTTCGGCGGCTCCGACCGCGAGACCCCCGAGTCAAGCGACACCTACGCCTCTGTCCCCCAGGCCCTCACCCTCCTCAACGGCCGCGTCGCCGCCACCAGCGAAAACCGCAACTCCAAGGTCTTCGAAGCCCTCGCCGAAATCACCAGCGCCGAAACCCGCCTCGAATACCTCTACCTCGCCTTCTTCGGCTCACGACCCACCCCCGACGAAATCAAGGACTTCCTCCCCCTCGCCGACGACAAGGACGACCTCTTCACCCTCTCCCGCGCCATGCTCACCTCCAAACGCTTCCTCTTCGTCCAGTAAGCCCCCTCCTCCCCCCCAATAACCAATCCCCAAAAACCTTTCTCCGATGTCTTCCTACCACCAACTCGACGAACTCTCGCGCCGCCGCTTCATGGCCCGCACCGCGCAGACCGCCTTCGGCCTCACCATCAGTGGTGCCGCCGCCGACCTCTTCGCCCCCCGCGCCTTCGCCGCCGACCCCAAGGTCCTCGCCGCAGGCGGAGGCAAGGCCACCAGCGTCATCTACCTCTACATGTCCGGTGGCATGACCCACCTCGACACCTTCGACCCCAAACCCCAGGCCGGGACCGACTACACCGGACCCGTAAAGGCCATCTCCACCAAGGCCGATGGCATCCAACTCGGCCATTGCTTCGAAAAGCTCGCCAAACAGGCCGACAAGATCGCCCTCGTCCGCTCCATGACCTCCACCCAGGGCGCCCACGCCCAGGGCCGCTACTACATGCGCACCGGCTACACCCAGCTTTCCTCCATCATCCACCCCTCCGTCGGCTCCTGGGTCGCCAAACTCGCTGGCCGCAAGAATCCCAC
>JAQCFL010000106.1 GCA_027619375.1 Verrucomicrobiota bacterium
TCCCCCCCTTGAAAATTGGACATTGAGTGTTCGACATTGAGTGTTCCTCTCCTCCCCTCCGGATCTCCGGTGTCCAACTTCCAACTTCCACCCCCGCACTTCCCACTCCACTCTCCCCCCATGCCCAACCTCCCTGCCACGCGCTCACTCTCCGCTCCCTCCTCCCCAATAACCAATAACCAATAACCGGGGCGCAGCCCCACCCCCCATGCCCCGCCCTCGCCTCGCCGTCACCATGGGAGATCCCGCCGGCATCGGCCCCGAACTCTGCCTGCGCCTCTTCACCGAAGACGCCCCCGACTTCGAGGCCGATCTCACCATCTTCGGCAGCGACCAGGTCCTCAACGACGTCTCCCTCGCCACCGGCCTCCCCCTCGGCGGCGACCTCATCGACTTCGGTCCCGTCGAAGGACTCATCCCCGCCGAGATCAGCAAACACACCGGCCAGGCCGCCCACAGCTACCTCATCGACGCCATCGACGCCACCCTCGCCGGCCACTTCGACGGCATCGTCACCTGCCCCCTCTCCAAGGAAGCCCTCGCCCTCGCCGGCATCTCCCACCCCGGCCACACCGAGATCCTCGTCGAACGCACCGGCGCGAAACGACACGCCATGATGCTCACTTCCGCCGAACTCTCCTGCAGCCTCGTCACCACCCACTGCCCCCTCGCGCAAGTCGCCGGCCTCCTCACCACCGAGCGCATCCTCGAAGTCATCGAACTCACCGCCGAAACGATGACCCGCCTCCACGGCCGCCCCGCCAAACTCGCCGTCCTCGGCCTCAACCCCCACGCCGGCGAAAACGGCCTGTTCGGCTCCGAGGAACAAACCATCATCCAACCCGCCATCGACGCCGCCCGGGCCAAGGGCATCGACCTCACCGACCCCCTCCCTCCCGACACCGCCTTCCTCCCCTCCATCCGCCAGTCCATCGACGCCCACATCTGCATGTACCACGACCAGGGCCTCATCCCCCTCAAGACCCTCTCCTTCGACACCGGAGTCAACGTCACCCTCGGCCTCCCCATCGTCCGCACCTCCGTCGACCACGGCACCGCCTTCGACATCGCTTGGGACGCCATCGCCTCCCCCACCAGCCTCTACAACGCCATCCACCTCGCCGCCAAACTCTGCAGTCCATAGCTGCCAACCGTAGCTGGCGCTGCCTGCAGTCCCGAGTCTGCGGATCGGCGTCAGGCTGAGTCTCCAAGTCCCGGAGGGACCACCCATGGTAGCCGGGGCGCTTCAGCCCCCGGTCCTTGCCCGGCAAGATCCCCGTCGCGTCAGCGCCGGCTCCGCCTAACCTTCAAGTCACCCAACTCCAATCGGCCTCCGCCATTATAATATTCCCAGCTCCGCGGCGCAGGCATTCTCGCCGGCATGAACACGCCTCATCCCCACACCTTCGAAATTGAGATCGATCGCAAGGAGTTCGCTCGAATTGCCGCCAAATCATTCCGCAGTACAGCGTTCTTGTTCATCCTCCCACTTAGCACGTTGATCACCGCGTTGGTCATGGCGGAACCGTTGAATCAATCCGAGACCCTTTCGGAAATTCTCGGCACATTCCTCGTCCTCGTCACCGCCGTCTGCACCCTTGCCGCAGGCCTGATCTACTGCCTGCATATCTCTATCGGCAAGCGATTGGCCAAGAGACGAGCCAAAGGCTTCCATGCCATCATCGATGGTGAATTCCTGACGATCATCGACGGGCCTCAAAATCGCAAAACCCATTTCCGACACATCCACGACTACACCGTCGCATTCGAGAACCACAAGAAACGGCCAAACATGGGCTCCGTCCTCATGAACGCCTTCATCGTCAACGGAAACACGCTTCGCGCCCCCCTCCGCATCCCAGCCGTCCCCAACGCCCTCGAAATCCGCGACCTCCTCGCCGAAGTCGATGCCGAACGCGAGTAGGTCACAACTCCGATCACTCCCTCACCCCTCCACTCGCACCGCCTGTCGCTGCGACTCAGCCGCGCTTCTCCGCATCTTCTGAATCACGCCATACAAGATCCCTCCCCCAACCAACACCGCCACCATCAGCGGCCCGAACGGCCATTCATCACCGTGCGTGTGGCCCGGAGGCCCCTCATGCGCCATCCCCGTTGCCGCCAGTATCCCCTGCAAGGCGATCACCCTGCCCATCACTCGTCCTGTCTTCGTTTTCATAAATTCAAAGTGTCCTCCGCCCACCCTTGAGCAACGGAAAGACCTCCGAGAAATCCTCCCGAACCGAAGCGAGCGCCTTCTTCAGCAGCAGTCCCCGTGCCGCCAAAATCCGCACCACCGCCACCCCCTCCTCCAGTTCACTCACTCCACAGCGCACCCCGTCACCACCCTGCTCCGCTTCGATCCTCGCCAGCACCTCGCCCGCCTGCGCGGTCGGTCCGAACTACGAACCGCCCTCCGCCGAACTCGAGGCCTCCTTCAAAAACGTCGGCTTCAAAAGCGCCCCCGCCCAAGGCTCCTGGTGGACCCTCTTCAACGACCCCAAGCTCAACGAACTCATCCGCACCGCCGATCGCAACAGCCCCACCGCCCGCGCCGCCCTGGCCCGCTACGATCAGTCCCGCGCCGCCCTGGGCCTTTCCCTTGCCGATGCCTACCCCTCCGTCACCGGCGAGGCCTACGCCCGACGCCGCACCGACAGTGGCAACACCAACTTCTCGGCCGGCACCTACAGCGACTACCGCTCCGCCCTCAACCTCTCCTGGGAAATCGACCTCTGGGGCCGCGTCCGCCGCCAGGTCGGAGCCGCCGTGGCCGATATGCAGGCCGCCGAATACGAATTCCAGGCCGCCGCCCTCTCCCTCCGCGGCGAAGTCACCCGCACCTACCTCTCCCTCCGCTTCGCCGATGCCGAAATCGACCTCCTCTCCCAAACCGAGTCCCTCCGCCGCGAAGCCCGCAGCCTCATGAAGACCCGCTTTGAAGGCGGAGCCAGCAACCGCATCGATCACGAACGTTCCATCACCGAACACGAAAGCGTCCGCGCCGAACTCGAACAACTCCGTGCCCAACGCGCCCGCTACGAGAACGCCCTCGCCACCCTCACCGGACAAAATGCCTCCGGCTTCCGCCTCGCCCCCAACGGCCAACGCCCCTCCATCCCCGCTACCCCTTCCGCCGTCCCCGGCGACCTCCTCCGCCGCCGACCCGATGTCGCCGCCGCCGAACGCCGCCTCGCCGCCGCCTCCGAAAACATCGGCCTCGCCATCGCCTCCGCCCTCCCCCGCTTCAGCATCACTGCATCAGGTGGCTATGGCTCGCTGAAAAGCTCCGACCTTTTCAACCAAAACTCCCAACTCTGGAACATCGGCCCCGAGGTCTCCATCCCCCTCATGCAGGGCGGCCGCGGCAAATCCGGCACCGAATCCGCCAAGGCCCGCTACCGCGAAGCTCTCGAACTCTACCGCGACACCCTCCTCCGCGCCGTCGAGGAAACCGAAAACGCCCTCACCGATTCCCACCACCTCGCCGTGGCCTCCCTATCCCGCCGCCGCGGATCCCAAAGCTCCGCCACCGCCGCCGAACTCACCCGCAAACGCTACGAGGCCGGCGTCACCGACTACTTCGAAGTCATCGATGCCGACCGCACCTCCCTCACCGGCAAACGCGGCACCCTCGCCGTCGACCTCGCCCGAGCCCTCGCCTCCACCGCCCTCATCCAATCCCTCGGCGGCGGCTGGCAACGCTAACTCCACCCCTCCACACCCACCATCCTCTCCCAGCCCCAACAGGGCGCAGGCACTTAGCCCCGCGGGTTCACCCCGGGGTCTCTCGCCCACCACAACCCCGAAGCCCGGAAAGGGCGTAGGCAACCTCACCCGCCACCTCGGCAAGGACCTCGTGGATCTGGCTCGACGGTGGGACCTGATTCTGGGCGAGAGGGGCGATTGATCTCAATACTTCTTCCACGCCGCCGGAACAAACAACACCAGCACCGCGTAAAGCTCCAGCCTCCCCAGCACCATCAACAACGCCAAAAACGCATGCGTCCCCGGCCGCAGGTGACTGAAGGTGTCCGTCGGGCCCACCTCCCCGAACCCCGGACCGATGTTCCCGAAGGTCGCCAACACCGCCGCCACCATCGTTTCAAAATTCCCTCCGTTCCCCGATTCGAGGATTGCCACCACCACCATCGACCCCATCGCCATCAGGGCGAAGAGGGCCACGAACATGACGGTCTGCGCCCGCGCCGCATCATCGATCGGATTGCCGTTCACCTGCATGCGGAAAATCTGGTTCGGACGGAAGGCGCGGACGATCTCATGGAACGCCGCCCGAACCACCAGCAAGAGACGGCTCACCTTCATCCCTCCCGAGGTCGATCCCGCACAGCCCCCGATCAGCATCAGGCCGAGCAGAATGAAGTGCGCTCCCACCGGCCAAAGCTCGTAGTCGGTCGTCGCATAGCCCGTCGTCGACATGCAGGAAATCACCGTAAACACCGCCCCCCGCAACGTCGCCCCCGAATCCTGCCCCCCGGCCACAAGTCCCACAAAACACACCCCGATTACCGCCACGGCCAGAATGCCCAAATACCACTTCGCCTCCTCCTCCCGCTTCAGGCGCCCCCAGTTCCGCCGCATCGCCACCGCGTAGATCAGGAAACTGACGCTCCCGAGGACCATGAAAATCTCCAGCCAGATCTCAATCCACAGGCTGGTGTCCCAATCGGAGAAGTGGGCAATGCTGTCGTCGTAGGTGCTGAATCCCCCCGTCGCCAGGCAGGTGAAGGCATGGTTCACCGCGTCAAACCAACTCATCCCAAGCCCCCTCAAACCAAGGAGGCAGATCACTGTGAGCACCACATAGACCTTCCACAAGGAAAGCGCGGTGTCCTTGATCCGCGCCGAAGCCGACTCTCCAGAGTTAAAAGAGGATTCGTTTCGGAAAAGCGACTTCGCCCCACCACTCACCGCCGAAAGAATCGCCACAAACAAAACCAGGATCCCCAACCCACCCAGCCACTGCGTCACCGATCGCCACAACAGCACACCTCGCGGCCACGCCTGCAAGTCATCGATCACCGTCGATCCCGTCGTCGTGAATCCCGACACCGATTCAAAAACCGCAGCCTCCAGCGTCAACCCTGGCTCACTCAGGACAAAAGGAATCGCTCCAAAACCCGCACACAGCAACCACCCCAACCCCACGATCACCACGCCCTCCCGCCGCGGGATCTTCGTATGCTTCCCCATCCCGCAAATCACCAAAATCACCCCCGCCATGAAGGTCAGTCCGCCGGCTGTCATCAAGGGCGCCACCGCAGAGGTCGTCGCTTCCACCGGATCAAGGATCGCGAAACAACCGCACACGACCATCGCCAGACTCTCCAGCGTGAGCAGCAGACCTAGAACCTTTGCCAGCAATCGAAAATTCATGGATCAGTGCAACAGCTTGAGGAACTTTTTCCGCACCTTCGGACCAACCATGGCGTAGATGCTATCCCCCGCCTCGATCTCATCGTCCGGCCCCGGCACGATCGCCTTCAACCCCCGCACCAATCCCACCAGCACACAGCCTTCGGGCCAGGACACCTCCCGCACGTGCTTGCCCACCGCCTCCGCATTCGCCGCCACGTCGGTCTCGATCACCTCCCCCGCGCTGAACTTCTTCACCACATAAAACTGCCCCGCCGTCAGATACCGCTCGATGTCCCGCCGCGTCGCCTCCCGCGGACTCACCGCCGCCACCACCCCGAAATGCCGGCCGCTGCTGCTGATCGCCTGCGCATAGTCCGCCCGGTGAATGAGGGTTAGACAGTTCTTCACCCCGATGTTGTTGGCCTGCAGACAGGTCATCACGTTGTCCTCGTCACTCTCGCTCATCGCCACGAAGAAGTCCGCATCCCCCACTTGTTCCTCCTCCAACTCCGCCACCACCGTGGCATCCGCATTGATCACCGTCGTCTCGCTCAATCGCTCGGTCAGTTGCAGGCACAGCTCCGGATCCTTCTCAAAGATCCGCACCCGGCAGTCCCAGCTCTCCAACATCTGCGCCAGCGCAAACCCATACTCCCCACCACCGAAAATCACCACCCGCAGATCCTCCCGCGTGCCCGATCCGGTCTGCAATCGCTCCGCCAGGGTCCGCAAGCGCCGCGGCTCGCCAAAAATCGTCACGATGTCCCCCGCCACCAACTCGGTCTCCGCCACCGGCACGAAGCTGTCGCCCTCCCGCGTGATCGCCGCCACCCGCGTCCGCTCCGGCGCACCGATGTTCCGCAGTGACTTGCCCACCGCATCACTTTTCTCGCTCACCCGGATCTGCTGCACCTCGATCTTCCCCCGCGCCAACTCCTCCACCGCTAGGGAGTCCGGATTGCGGATGAATTTCGCCAGCTCGATCGCCGCGAGGCGCTCCGAGCTGAACAAGTGATCGATCCCGAAATGCCCCCGGAAATCAAAGAGCCATTCCTCCCGCTGCAGGCCTGGATGGACCCGACTCACCACCATCTCCACCCCCATCGCCTTCGCCATCGAGGCGCTCATCAGGTTCACGGTATTGTCGCTGGTCAGGGCCAGAAACAACTCGCACTCCCCGATGTTGGCCTGCGCCAGGGCATGCACGCTGCCCCCGTCCCCGCAAACCACCTTTGCATCGATGCTCCGCTCCAACTCCCCTGCCAGCTTCGAATCGTGCTCGATGACCGCAATGCTGTGCTGCTCCCGCGAGAGTTCCGTGGCCAAATGCCGTCCAATCTCTCCCGCCCCGACGATGATGATGTTCATAGGAGCAGCCCTCGGCCGCGCCGCCATTGTCCCCGACCTCCCCCGTCATGCCAGAAAAAACAAAGCAGATCCTGGGAACCCGCCGCATTGCGCTCAAAGATAAACTTGCATATTCCTGACGACCACTCGTCCCGGCTCTGAAACCATGCTCACACCATCCCTTCTCTTCCCCGCTCCCGTTCTTCCGCCGGAAGGCTGCGACCTCTCCATCGACGAAAACCCCGAATCCGCCCTCGAAGCCTGGCTCGCCATTCTTCCCGCCGGCGGCCCAGGCTATCTCCTCTCGCCCGAGGCCTGCGAACGCAACACCGCGAACGACCACGACGAGGAATCCTCCCCCGATCTCCTCGCCCTCCTCCCCCCAGATCCCACCGAGGAAGCCACCCTCGGTCTCGACTTCCGCTACCTCGACCGCGCCATGCAAAAAGCTTGGCAATCCGTCCCCCGCGGCGGGGACCAGTCACCCGCCGAACAAGTCGAAACCCTCTTCCAATCCCTCTCCCGTGAACTTGGCACCGCGCCCGACTGGAGCACCGTCTGGAGTTGGGATTCCCGCGGACCCGGTGAAATCGAAATCTGCCTCCGCGCCCTCTGCCGCAACGCTTCCGCCCCCGTCCTCTACCACGAAGCCCTCCCCGACGTGTCCGGCAACAGCGCCAGGGAAATCCTCGCCGCCGGACTCCTCGCTCTCCTCTCCATCGCCCCTGCCGCCCAGGCGGAAACCGAAGCCGCCGCCCCGCAAGATGAAGCCACCTACGAATCGGAAGGCGAATTCTCCGGACTCCTCCGCGAGATCGGCAAGGCCCCGAACAAGAAACAGGACCCCGTCCGTGTCAACGAGGCCCTCCTCAAGAACATGGACGGCGCCTCGGTGAACATCATCGTCGATCGCGGTGCCCAGCGGGCCTACCTCATCGTCGATGGCGCCATCGCCATCGACACCCCCATCTCCAGCGGCACCAAAGGCCACACCACCCCCCTCGGCAACTTCACCATCCTCGAGAAGAAACGCAGCGGCAAAAAATCCACCATCTACCACTGCGCCCTCCCCCGCTGGATGCGCCTCACCTGGCAGGGCGTCGGCATGCATGTCGGCGACCTCCCCGGCTACCCCGCCTCCCACGGCTGCATTCGTCTCCCCGAAGACGGCGCCACCGCCCTCTTCGACCACACCCCCAGCGGCACCACCGTCACCGTCCTCGCCAACTGGACCGGCACCCCCACCACCCCACCCACCCTCCTCGCCGACAACTAACCCGCGCCCTCCCCGCGTAGCGGCACTTCTGCGAAGTGTCGGCTGCTCCACCCCCCGCAACTTCCTGCCCCTCCCTTCCCACCGTCTCCGTTCTTCCTTCTCCTCTCATTCTCCCTCCTCCATTCAACATTCGGCGTGCAATGTTCGGCGTCTCCTCCCCCGCATTTCCTCCACGATTTCCGTCGAATCACCGCTCTTCCGCACGTATCCATGGCTCGTGCGCAATCGCTCAACCATCGCCCCAACCACCCCGGCGCTCCCCGACTTCGACCACGACAAACCCACCTGCAAATTCCAAGTCCGCCTCTCCGGCCTCCACGGCCAAAACGTCAACGACCTCCTCGCCTAACCCCTCGCCCCCCGGTGCCCAACTACATTTGCCGCCACTGCCAGGCCAACAACCCTGTCCCCGGCCAATGTGTCCTCTGCCTGAAATCCCTGGGCAGCCACAAGAAGGCCTTTCTCGCCGCAGCCATCTCCTCCCTCTGGTGCGGCACCATCTGGCTAACCGTGGCCGTCCTCTTCCGAATCCAACTCCCCGCACTCGCCATCCTCTTCGGCGGAATCGTCAGCGCTACCGTGTCCCGCTTTTCCGGAGGACGTGGCATCACCTACCAACTGATCGCCACCGCCTTCACCATCGCCGGAATCGTCTCCTTCGACGGCCTCAGCCTCCTCCTCATCGAAGCCCTCAAACCCCCACAAAACCAGACGGAGAGGGAGGGAATTGAAGCCAAATTGGTATCCTTTCCCAATCTGTCAATGCCTCTCAACACCTTGTTTTGCAGGGTTTACGTTTCCACTGATAGCGACTGATAGGAATAGATTGGTATCCTTTTGGTGTCCCTGATACGGTCCCGAAATGAGCGAGGGACCAGTTGCAACAGTGAAGGCGGGAGCGGTGCGGATACCCATTTACTTCATCCAGTCCCGGGAGACTTACATGGCAAAATGGACCGAGGGCGGAAGGGACCGCAGGAAGAAAGGACGAGACCTCGCCAAGCTCAAAATCGACGTGCGGAAGACCGCCAAGGCCATCGACGCCGGGACCATCGACTTCGCCACCCTCTCCCCAGCTCAGAAAGCCGCCTGTGAGGAGGTTATCCGCCGGGGCCTGACAGTGGACCAGCTCAACGGCCTGCGCTCCCTCAAGCCAACCTCAACGCAAAGCGCCGTCGCGGAATACCTCGCCAGCAAGGCAGACGCCAGCGGAAGCCACATCAAGACCCTCAAGACCCACCTGAATCAATTCTGCCTACAGTTCGGGAAGCGACCACTGAGCAGCATTCAGACCGGGGAGATCGACAAGTGGTTGATGGTTTCCGCCGCCAAACTCCGGACCCGGAAGAACAAGCGGGGTTCCATCGTCGCCTTGTGGCGCTGGGCAAGGGACAAGGACTATCTGGCACAAGACACCCGCACCGCCGCCGAACGCTCTGACGCGCCATCCTCGCGACAGCAGAAGCGGGACAGGAACATTGAGACCTGGTCCCCCGACGAACTGCAAAAGATCCTCGCCACCTGCCCCAAGGAATACCTGCCTTGGGTTGTCCTGTCCTCCTTTGCCGGACTGCGGACGCTGGAGCTATTCCGCGATGAGAAAGACCCCAAGCGACAGAAGGACGTGCTGCAATGGGAACACGTCCACCTCGACGGCAAGGAACCCCGAATCCTCGTGCCGGCCGCCGTCGCCAAGACCGCCGACCAGCGATCAATCCCGATCTGCCCCACCCTCCGCCAGTGGCTCAAGCGCATCGCCAAGAAATCCGGTCCCGTGGTCGATGAGCCCTGCCCTTGGCGCAAGCTCAAGCGATGGAATGGGAAAAGCGCCAACGACTTCATTGCCGAGGCCGCCGGGGTGGACTTCAAGAAGAACGCCTTCCGTCATGCCTTCGGAACCTACCGAGTCATTCAGGCAGGGGCGGTCGGACCCGTGGCGCTGGAAATGGGCAATTCCGAATCAATGGTCAAAATGAACTACCTCGACGCCGGACGCACCAAGGCCGAGGCGAAAGCGTGGTTTGCCCTCACCCCTAGCAAGATCAAGAAATGAAGAAGAAGAAAAGACGGCAGCTCGACAAGAGGATGCCACCCGAGTTAATTCGCGAACCCTTGCGAAAAGAGCACATGAAGCGATTCCGCGAGGCACTTCACGCCGATCCAACGCTTGAGTTGATGGGGTTTTCCTTTTCGTTCGCGGCCATCGCTACTGGTACCGCAACGGAGGAGGAGCGAGAGGCCGCTTCCAGAACGCTGTTAAGAATTCTTGCCCCCGATTACCCGGCTGCGGCGGCCGCCAGCATATTCGCTGATCTGGCTAAGATGAAAATGAGGCTGGCGGAGAAGCCGCACAGGCTATCTAGGGCCTACGCCGCCTACGAAAAATTTATCGACGAGACAAACCGCCAACCATCCAAGATTGAATTGAAGGACTACATCTTGAACCGACCTCAGCAATATGGGACGGACTGGCCGGGGAGGGAGGAGCCGTGGACTAGAATATGGGATGGGTGCTGTCTGAGTGAACTAGGCAAGGAACGAGAGGGATTGAAAGAGTGGATAAAATTGCGTGACGAGGCTCTGGAGCATAAACGCCAGAGGGAGGAAGACCGGGGCTAAGCAATTTTCCTTCATCTGTGTATAGGACACGCCAATGCCTTGAGAGGTAGTTTTGGCGCAATGAAAGCAATTGATGCTTCAAGCAATA
>JAQCFL010000107.1 GCA_027619375.1 Verrucomicrobiota bacterium
CTCTCCCCCACCCGGGTCAAGCCCCGCCCTTCCCAGGCGGAGTCAAGCCTCCGCACTCCGGGTTCAGACAGGCGTCAAGGATGGCACGTGATCAAGCGGAGGGCCTCCCTCGCCATTGTCACGAGCAACGTCGGGCCTCCGATTTCATGCCCCCCTACACCGTCATCACTTCCTTCTCCTTCGCGGCGAGATGCTCGTCGATCTCCTTCACGTAGGTGTCGGTGAGCTTCTGAACCTCCGCCTCCAGGTCGCGCATCTGGTCCTCGGTGATGGCGCTGTCCGCCTTCATCTTCTTGGCGGCGTCCATCCCGTCCTTCCGGCAGGCCCGGACCCGCACCCGGGACTCCTCCGCCATGCCCTTCACGGTCTTCACCAGATCGACCCGGCGTTCCTCCGACAACTCCGGAATCGGCAGGCGCAGGCTCCGCCCGTCGCTGACCGGGTTCAAGCCCAGCTTGCTCTCGCGGATGGCCTTGTCGATGTCGTTCGTCGTGCTCGGGTCGAAGGGCTGAATCATGATCATCCGCGCCTCGGGCGTGGTGATCACGGCAAGCCCCTTGAGCTTCATCTTGCTCCCGTAGCTGGCGACATGCACGTCAAGGTTCTCCACAAGGGCCGGAGAGGCCTTGCCGGTGCGCACGGCAGTGAACTCCTGATTCATGAATTCCACCGCCTTCTTCATGGCGGCTTCGGTGGTCTTGATGGTCTCTTCGAATGTCATGGCTTGATTTTGGTTAGGCTTCTTTTCGCACGATTGTTCCAATCCGCTCACCACAGAGGGCGCGCTGAATATTCCCCGCCGGAGCGAGATCGAACACGATGATGGGAATGTTGTTGTCCATGCAAAGGCTGAATGCGGTGGCATCCATCACCTTGAGTTGCTTGGTGATGCAGGTGTGAAAGCTGACCGTGTCGTAGCGCACCGCATCGGGCACCAGTTTCGGATCGGCGTCATAGACTCCGTCCACCATGGTGGCCTTCAGAATGGTCTTCGCACCCATCTCGTTGGCCCGCAGGGCGGCGGTGGTGTCCGTGGAGAAGAAGGGACTCCCCGTGCCCGCCGCAAAGATCACCACCCGACCTTCCGAGAGTTGCCGGTCCGCCTTCCGCCGGATGAACGGCTCGGCGACGTTCTTCATTTCGATCGCCGACTGCACCACGCACTTCACGTCAACCGCCTCCAGGGCCGCCTGCAGGGCCAGGGCGTTCATCACCGTGGCCAGCATGCCCATGTAGTCCGCCGTGGAACGATCCATGCCCCGCGCACTGGCACTGGCTCCCCGCCAAAAATTCCCTCCACCCACCACCACCCCGAGCTCCACTCCGGTTTCGACCGCTGCCTTGATCTCCCCGGCGATGCGATTGACGATCTCCGGAGAAATGTTGTCCGTGCTGCCCGGTTCGCGCAGTGCCTCCCCGCTCAGCTTCAAGATTGCCCGTTTGATTGATCGCATGTCCCCTTGTTCTCGTTTCCCCGTTCCCTTGCAGGCGGATGAAAGCAGTCCACCCGCCGGGTTGCAAAGCGGAAAAGGCCGGGAGCGCCCTTTGTTTACTCGTCCAGCGTGTATTTCGCGGAAAGGTCCCTCAAGCTCGCGTTCGATTCGTCCGTCCCCGTGATCCGCACCTCCCAATGAACCTTCTCGTCCGAATGGGCGAAATACGCCTCGAGGGTCTTGCGGATCGCCCTGATCGAGAGAACCAGAGCCTGGCGGGCGGTCAGATCGACCTCCTCCGGCATGGCCAATTCGGACACGTCCAGCTTCACCAACAGCCGCTCTTCCAGCATCTCCACCTCCATCTTTATTTTGGACAGGATCAGTAGATTCGCCTCCTCCACCGTGTAGGCGGGGCTGTTAGAAGCAATCCGACAGGGCTCACCGACCGCCTTCACCAGATCCTCCGGAATGGCCCCGGCAAGCGCCATGGGACGCTCCAAGACCGCTGCCTGCAGCACCATATGATCCGCCTCCTCTTCCCCCGCCCCGTCAGTGCCGTGCAGGGAGAGCGGTTGATAGAGTCGCACCACCTCGATGGTGATCGCAGAGAGCGCGGCTGGCAACAGGCACAGCAGGGCGAGAACAGTCGTTCGCATACCTTAAGAATGCACCTCCGCAGGGGGCGTCTCCAGCTAAAAGAGCTGCCCCTCCCCACTTGGGAAATGGCCTGCCATGAACTCCCCCACCCCCATCCGGCGCCCCCCTTCGGGCTGCGCCTCGGCCAGCGTCAGAAGCCCCGTTCCACAAGCCACCAGAAACTCCCCCTCCTCTCCCGTCTGGATCCCCCCGGGCCGACCCTCTCCCGCCCGCACCCTCCCCCCGGGGAAAATTTTCAGCCGCCGCTCCCTGCCACGGACATCCTTATAGAGCGCGAATGTGCCCGGCCATGGATCAAAGGCCCGGATCCGGCGCTCCAGCTCCACCGCCGGGAGCTCCCAATCAATCCGCCCGTCCTCCCGAAGCAGCTTCGGCGCGTAACTCGCCTCCGCCTCGTCCTGCATCTCCCGCCCCGCCGTGCCGGCCTCCAGCTGCGCCAAGGCCTCCATCAAGACCGGGGGAGACAAGTCCGCCAGACGATCATGCAAACTCCCCCCCGTTTCGTCCAACGCCAAGGGCACTTCCTTCCGCAGGATCACATCTCCCGTATCTAGCCCCTTGGACACGTGCATGACCGTCACTCCGCTCGTCAGGTTCCCCTCCGCAATGGCCGCCTGGATACACGACGCCCCACGATGCCGGGGCAGCAGCGAGGCATGCACGTTGATGCAGGCCAGACTCGGCAGATCAAGAACGGCCTTCGGCAAAATCTGCCCGTAGGCCATCACCACAATCACTTCGGGCTTCAGCGCGACCAACTCCGCCCGATCCTCCTCCGAGCGCAATCGTTCCGGTTGCAGCACGAAAATCCCCGCCGCCTCCGCCGCCACTTTTGGTGCGGGAGGATGCAGCTCCTGATGCCGCCCGACCGGACGATCCGGTTGCGTCACCACCCCCACCATCTCGTGCGACGAGTCCAGCAGCGCTCTCAGACACGGCAGGGAGATCTCCCCGGTTCCCATGAAGACAATTCGCATTCGCTCAGGCTGTTGATCTCACACCACGACCTTCGCGAAGTCCTTGTAAAACTCAAGCTGCACGACGCGGGAGAGGATGGCGTTGAGCACCTCCACCGGCGGACGACTCGCGTCGATTTCGGTCACTAGATCCTTCGAGTAGTAATCGATGATCGGCTTGGTCTCCGCCTCATACGTCTTGATCCGCTGCTCGATCACCCGGTCGCTGGCATCATCCATCCGGTTTTCCTTCAGGGCGCGCTTCCGCATCCGCCGGGCCAGTTCTTCGCGATTCGGGCAGCTGAGGTGAAACACCTGGTGCACCTTCAAGTGCTTCTCGAGGATTTCGGCCTGCCGGACGTTGCGGGGGATCCCGTCGAGCACGAGGATGTCGATGTCCGGCTTGTAGAGGTGGGAATCGCTCCAGTTGTCGATCTGTGCCTCCCACAACTCGATCGTCAACTCGTCCGGCACCAGTTCCCCCTTGCTGGAATAGTTCACGAAACGCTGCCCCAGGGGTGTCCGGGTGTCGAGGGAGCGGAAGATGTCGCCACAGGCGCAGTGGAAGAACCGGGGAATCGTCCCCAGGATCTTGCCCTGGGTACCCTTTCCGGATCCCGGTGCGCCGATGATGAGAATGGCCGGACGAACTGCTCTGGAGGTTTCTTTCACGGGACCGCGACGCTACCCCCGCCCCGCCATGACCGGCAAGAGCAATACTGCGGGGTGGCTGGCATCACATCGTCGACACATAGAACACCGGCAGGGGCAGCACCATCGCCACGTCCGCCAGGACCCGCTGGGCCTCGGCCGAAAGGCGGGAACCGATCTTGTTGATCGCGTAGAGGGACCCGGCCGCGATCATCACCGAAATGAAGAATGGTTTCGCAAACTCGTCCGATTTCCCCGCCATGAAGAAGGCCCCCAGAAACAACAGCAGCAGCAGCAGGCTGAGCAGCAATTCAAACGACCGGGCAACCTCGGCATCCTTGCTGCGACGACCGGCCGCCCAGAGATCAATCGCGGTGATATTCAGAATGCACAACACGCCGAAGACCAACACCTCCCGGGAGAACAGAAAGAGCAGCAAATTTGAGTCGGGACGGTAGAAGTGCACCCCCACTGCGGTCCCATAGGCGAAGGCCAGGCCGGCCAGCACGTTCTTCAAATAGGAGACCCCTTGTTCGTCCTGCAAAAAAACGAGCAGGAAGTAGAAGACCACGAAGACCAACACGAAGGCCCCATGGGTCCACAGACCCGTCGGGAGTGAGGCCAGCAGAACAAGACAGGAAATCGCCGCCAGGATGACTCCGATCCACAGCCCGACCCGGAAACGGGCATGGAAAAAATGGCGCTCCGATTGGTTCTCCGGGGAACCACCCGCAACCTGACTGTCCAGCAGACGGTCCACGACGTAAATGATCCAGACCATCGCCGCCACCAACCAATAGAGGCTGCTGGGGAAGGACACCACCCGCCAGGATTTCGCAAGCATCCACAGCCAAACCACAGCCACCAGGGGGGCGTCAAGGCTGAGCAGGTTTGGCCAAAGCCAAAGTGGACGGCGTTCCATAAAAGGGGCCGGAACATCCCCGCTCTCACCGCGCATGGCAAGCGCTGAGTGAATCTCCCGCCTCAACCTCACCCAAGGCCAGCTCCCGGACCAGCGGCGGCACCCCACAGCCGATCGCATCGGCCACCATCCGCAGCAATTCCCCCTCCCGGCTTGTCAGGATCCCGTCCTCCGCGGCCGCCTGCGCACAAAGCGCCAACAGCGCCTTTTTCACTATGGGCGTGGCCGCCTCAAACCGTTCCAAGACGGGACCGATCAGCGCCGGCCCACACTCTTCGGACGGCAAAAACACCGGCTCCCAGCCCTTTACATCCCGCCAACCCGCCTCCATCGCCTTCCACACTGCCTCCGCCTCCCCCTGCTCCCGCCCCAACCACGCCATCGCCGAGAGCACCACGCTGCTGTCCCTCCCCAGCGCCCCCAACGAATGGTATTTGATCGGGGGAAACCCGCGCTGCTCAAAGTGGCTCGCCAGATGCCGCCGGATGAGGTGCTGCAGCATATACTCGAACAGGGTCACCTGCCCGTCGCTCTGGATCAACTGCCGCGTCACCCCCACAAAGCGCCGATACTCCTCGTCGCTCATCCCCCGCAGGGTCGGAATACACAGATCAATGATCGCCATCTTGCGGGCCGAATGCAGGCCCCGAAGCTCCGCCTGCCATTTCCCGGCCCGCACCGCCGCCTCGGGCCCGCAATGCGCCTGCAGGGCGGCCAACTCCCCCGCCCTCAACCGCTCGTCATCCGCCACCAGCAATCCGAAAAGCAACGCCTGCGCATCCTGTCGATCATGCGCCGCCTCCACCCAGGATTCCTCCAACCCATCCAACAACGCCCGCCCCTCGGCCACTTCGATCATCTCCGAATGTCCCAATTGACTCAACATGGACACCGCCCCCGCCGCCGCTGCCCTCTTCCGTGGCAGTTGCGGAGGATGCACTTCCCGCGCCCCCACCGGCGGCAGCTCGGAGGCCAAAAATTTGCCGTCCCAGTGTGCCTCGATGGCCCGGATCCGCAGGTCCAGCGGCGGGTGCGTCGCAAATCCGAAGGCAAACATGCCCCCATCGGCGAAGAACATGTGACTCGCCTCCATCGCCTTGGCACTGGTCATCTTCGATCCATACTGCTGCCCGCCGATCTTCTTCAGCGCCCCGCTGATGCCATCCGGCTCCCGCGTGAACTGCACCGCCGAGGCGTCCGCCAGAAACTCCCGCTGCCTCGACACCGCCGCCTGCAGCAGTCGCGCAAAGAAGGTCCCGATCCCCCCGACAATCAACAGCACCAGCCCGATCAGGAAAATCACCGCCACCGCCCCCATCCCCTTGCTGTCCCGACTGCTCCGCCCCGATCCCGCGTAGCGGAAAATACCCACGATGACCCGCCCCAGCAGGGTGATCACCACCAGGCCGAAGACCATCCCGATCAAGCGCATGTTCAGGCGCATGTCCCCGTTAAGAATGTGGCTGAACTCGTGCGCGATCACTCCCTGCAGTTCCGCTCTGCTCAATCTCTGCACACAACCCCGCGTCACCCCGATCACCGCGTTCGACGGCTCCGTCCCCGCCGCAAAGGCATTGATCCCCGACTCGTTGTCGAGAATGAAGACCTGCGGCACCGGCGTGCCCGAAGCGATCGCCATCTCCTCCACCACGTTCAACAAACGTCGCTCCTCGACATCCCCCGTCCCCGGCACCACCCGCCGTCCCCCAAGATCCTCCGCCACCACCGCACCACCCCGGCGCAGGGAGATCGACTTGTACAAGCTGCTCATCAGGATGATCCCCACCGTCCCCACCCCGGCTATCGCAAGCATCACCGCCAAATCGTCCCCCTTCAGCCCCACTCCCGATCCCATGATCAGGGCCAACAGGACCTCCACCAGCACCACCACACCGATGATGCAGAGCACGAAATACACCCCGAGCACCCGCGTTCGGCGGCGGGCATCGTCCTGCGCCTGGAAGAAGTCCATCGTGAGCAATCAGGCTGGCAGCCCTCAGTCAAACTTCACATCGACCCGCTCCCGCTCTTCCGGGGTGGACACCTCGAAGAGGGTGGCCGGACCAAAGTTGAAGGAACCGGCGATGAGGTTGGTCGGAAAAACTTCCCGCTTCGTGTTATAGACGGTCACCGAATCATTGTAGGCCTGCCGCGAGAAGCTGACCTTGTTCTCGGTGCTGGTGAGCTCTTCGCTGAGCTGCATCATGTTCTGATTCGCCTTCAGGTCCGGATAGGCCTCGGAGAGCGCGAACATACGGCCCAGCACCGACCCGAGCCCGCTTTCCGCCGACATCAAGGCCCCCATCTGCGCCGCATCGTCCGGGCTGACCCCCTGCCGGGCACTCTCCGCCGCATTGCGGGCCTGAATGACCGCCTCCAGCGTCTCCCGCTCGTGCTTCATGTAGCCTTTCGCGGTCTCCACCAAATTGGGAATGAGGTCGTGCCGCCGCTTCAACTGCACATCGATCTGCGCAAAGGCATTCCGATACCGATTCCGCAGCTTCACGAGGCCGTTGTATTGCGCCATGAGCCAGAGCAATCCCACCACGAGGACTACGACGACCACAAGAACGATGATGATGATGATTGCTGATCCCATAATGAATTTCGGCTACATTAGTGCGTCCGAGGCACAAGGCGATTACAAATCACGCTCGGGAATGGAATCTTCGATCCCACTCGTTCCGGCTTGCCAGCCACCTCTCCAACCGTCATCTCCTCCCTTATCTTGCAGAAGATTTCGGACACCACCTTTGCCGCCATCGACTTCGAGTCGGCCGGCACCGCCAGCGGACAGACCGATGTCCCCATTCAGATCGGCATCGCCCTCTGGTCCCCCGTCTCCGGATACGGAGAAACCTTCCGCTCCTTCCTCCACACCGATCGCCCCGTCACCTGGTCCGCGCAGAAAGTCCACGGCATCACCACTGATGACCTGCGCGACGCCCCCACCCTCCTCTCCCTCTGGCCGCAGATCCGCCGGTTTCTTGGCGGACACGCCGTCGTGGCCCACGGACACGGCACCGAGAAACGCTTCCTCCGCACCTTCCCCGGCCACCCCTTCTCGCCCTGGGTCGACACCCTCCTCCTCTCCCGTGCCGCCTGGCCCGATACCAAGGGCCATTCTCTCGGCGACCTTTGCAACAAACTCGACCTCAGCGATGCCATCCGCATCCGGGTTCCCGACTTCACCTGGCACGACGCACTCTTCGACTCGGTCGCCTCCCTCGGACTTCTTGATCATTTTCTTTCCGAACAGGACTGGCTTGAGAAACCGCTCGATCTCCTCCTGAATCCGGACTTGCGGAAATACCACCGAAATCGCGATTGAATCCGAAGCAGGGCGAGCCCCTTATTCGGATCCCCAAAGTTGTTACCCTCCCCGGCCCGTCGGCAGGCAAATGAATGGACAAAGTCTCCGGGACCGTATGGGATAGGAAGCCAACACCTTCGACCCATGCCTACCGTCTCTGTCACCCTCGATTCCCGTTCCTATGACGTCCTCGTGGAGGACGGCCTCATCGCCCGCGTCGGCGAACACATCAGGAATGCCGGACTCACCGGCAAGGCCGCCATCATTACCGACGCCAACGTCGCCCTGCACTACGCCGAGGTGGTCAAGCACTCCCTCGCCGAGGCGGGCTTCGCATCCACCCTCCATCTCATCCCTCCCGGGGAGTCCTCCAAATCGATGGATCAGGCCGAGCATCTCTGCCGCTCCATGATCGAGCATCATCATGACCGTCTCTCCTTCGTGGTGGCCCTCGGCGGCGGGGTGGTCGGCGATTTGGCCGGATTTGTGGCCGCCATCTTCTTCCGCGGCGTCCCCTTCGTGCAGATCCCCACCACCATCGTGGCCCAGGTCGATTCCGCCGTGGGCGGCAAGACCGGCGTCAACACTCCGGAGGGCAAGAACCTCCTCGGGGCCTTCCACCAACCCCGCCTCGTCCTCACCGATCCCGAATCGCTCACCCACCTCCCGCCGCGCGTCTTCCGCGAGGGATTTGCGGAAGTCATCAAGCACGCCGCCATCCGCGACGCCGGGATGCTCGACGAACTGGAACAGCTCGACCTGTCCAACCAGAAAACCTGCCCCCACCTCCTCGCCCGGAACACGGCCATCAAGGCCCGCATTGTCGAGGAGGATGAACGGGAGACCTCCGGCGCCCGCGCCCTCCTCAACTTCGGACACACCATCGGACACGCCATCGAGGCCTCCGTCCCTTACGGCACCATCCTCCACGGCGAAGCCATCGCGCTCGGCATGCGGGCCGCCCTCCACCTTTCCGAAAGGATCACCGGCCTCCCCCCGGAGGATTCCGAACGGATCCTCAAACTGCTCGAAAAGTTCCAACTGCCCCTCACTCTCAATGGCAATATCAGCAACGGGCAAATCCTCACCCACATGGCCCGGGATAAAAAATTCCTCGCCGGGAAACGTCGCTTCGTCCTCCTCAAACGCAACGGAGAGGCCGTCCTCAGCGATGAGGTCACCCAAGTGCAGATCGAGGAAACCTTGGCCGCTCTCCGCATCCCCCGATAGCCCCTTGTCGCCAGGCGACGGTCCCGGGCCCCAGAGGGACCGCCCCATGATCGCCGGGTGGCTTCAGCCCTGATCGCTATACACATCCCGGAGGGATCCAGAGCCATTAGCCGGTGGTTGAGGAGCAACGCGACGACACCACCGGTAAACCGGCCCACGTGCTTCCGACCTTGGCAGGGGTCGCAGCCGCCGCGAGAGGTTGAGGGCGGATCGTCCGCTGCGGGCACCCCTGACCGGGGTGCTCCCTTCCGTTGAATCGCCTGTTCCCGGGGTGTTCGTCGCTCCGCTCCTCGACCCCGCGCTAATGGCTGTGATCCCTCCGGGATCGTGAATCGAAGTCCACGCGCTCTCCCTCCAGATCATCATTGGTGCAATGTGTATAAGGATCAGGGCTTCAACCCCTGGAAACCGGTCCCGCCGGATCTCCGTCGCGCGAGCGACGGCCCACACCAAACTTTTCGAGCTAACCGTTGGCCGAATCACGAAAATCGGTTAAGCTATCCGGACTGTAAACCCCCTGGAGCCACCCCGTGATCGATTTTGCCCGCGCCAAAATTGTCTTCGCCCTTGCGATAGCGGGCATCCTCTTTGCCATCCACCCCCTCATCCGGGATCACGGCACCGCCGGTTTCGCCTTCTTCGGGGTCACCCTGCAGTTTCAGGTGCTTTACTACGCCTTCTTCGGCCTCCTCGGCTGCACCATCTACTTCTACGCGGTCGGCTTTCTCAACGAATATCCCATGGGCTTTGCCCACCGCGTCGGCAACCTCTTCTACGCCATCTCCCTGCTCTTCCCCCCGGTCTTCGCCGTGGTGGCCCTCTCCGCCACCGTGGCCGAGGGCGTCGTCTGGATCTCCGACTCCCCGATGGCCGGAGAGGTGTCCAAGTTCTCCGTCGCCCTCATCGGCGGATGCGTGGGCCTGCTCATCGCCCGGATCGTCTGGCTTCGCATGAACAACCGGGAACGGGAGGCCAGTGCCGATCAGCTCGCCGTGCAGTCACACGACCACCTCCGACGGGCCGAGCAATTGGTGCGGGCCAAACACTTCGACCTCGTCGCTCTCGAAGGCTTCCGCGCCATCGAGGCCAGCCTTCAGCACGGCCTACTCGCCTGCAAGGCCGCCATCCCCTCCACCCGCGCCAACCTGCTCATCCCCGCCGCCGCAAAAGCCGGACTCATCCCCGAGGAACTGGTCGGCATCTTCCACGAACTCCGCATCGCCCGAAACAGGGCCGTCCACGGCACCGAACTATTCAACCAACAGGACGCCAGCTGGTTCCTCGCCACCACCCGCACGGTCATGAAACGAATCACCCTGCCCTCCACCGGGGAAGAGGATCCCGCCCCGAACACCGCCGCACTCCCCGAAGCGGGTTGAATCCCGACCGCTCCCCCCCCCCCCCCCAAAGGGTGGGACCGACCTCCGGGCGGTCCGGCGGTTAAAACCTCCCGCCAACATCCGATCACCCCGCCTCCA
>JAQCFL010000108.1 GCA_027619375.1 Verrucomicrobiota bacterium
GGGGGGGGGGCGTCCATCGTGGAACAACGGTGGGGGATGGAGTTTGAAGCGCTGATTCCACTGGTTTCGTCGGATTTGAGGATAAGTTTGTGGGCCCACCGGGAGGATTCGTGCTGAGGAGGGCGAGAGAGGGAATCACGGTCCCTCCAAAAAAAATCCCCGCCGTCCGCGGCTGCGGAAGGCGGGGACTGTACGGGGCCCCGATTGGGGGGGGGCCGCCATCAGATCACTCTTTGGTCTCGTCTTTCTCCTCCTCCTTCTCCTTGGACTCCTTCGCCTTTCCGAGGGCCACCACACGGAATCCGTAGTTCGGCCACTTCGCGCTATAGACATCGTAGCGCGTGCCCGCGAGCAGATAGCCGGCGTGGTCATTGAGGAAGAACGACCCGCCGCGCAGGCCGACCTTGTCGCCTGACATGGTCTCGTTGTATTCCCACATGTTGCCGTTTTGGTCGAAGGTGCCCCAGGGGCTGGGGGACGACTTGTAGCTGCCCACCTCCGTCGGGCCATCCGAGCTGAGGTTGCACTCCGGGGCGCTACCACCTTTCACCGCATAGGACCAGTAGCCCGCCCCACCCGACTTCGAGGGATCGAAGTAGGCGGCCTTGTACCACTCGTTCTCGGTGGGGATCGCCCATTTCAGGGTGTCGCCCGCCGCGAGGTCCGCATGATCCGGAAGGGTGACCCGTCCGAACTTGAGTGTGTAGGCCCCCTGCTCGGTGTCGCCGCTGCCGCCGCCGTTCGACAGCCAGTTGGCATAGCGGGCGCCGGACTCCCATGTCACAAAATTCACGGGCATTTTTCCCATGCCGTAGCTGATGGTGTAGGTATAGCTGCCCGAATCACCGCTCTGGAAAATGCCGCCGTAGTTGCCGGACATGCGCGAGTCGTAGAGCTGATGAGGGTCTGACTTGGCCGCCCCGTTGAGAAACTGGCAATACTCCTCGTTGGTCACCTCGAATTTGCCGATGGCGTATTCGTAAGGGACTGCCCCATAACCGGTTCCGTCAGCGGCGTTGCCGGGACTGCCCACCTTGACGGTGGCCGGGGGCGGGACCGGGGAGGCGGCGTGGGAAGCGGCGGTCACGACCAACAGAAGGCCGAGCGATATGGATTTTTTCGTCATATTAATTTGTTTTATTGGGTGATCACCGCGTCAACCGACCGCCCGCGCGGCAGGAGGCTTGTGACCGCCTCGGATACGGGCCCGTCTTGTCCGACTTGTCTCTCATTTTTCGGAAATTTCCACGGCGGAGGAGTTCCAGCCCGATCCGGGCCGTGCCGGGACGGCCCCCCTTGCTGATTGGCGGTCGAGGGGCGACTTTGCTCCTGTCATTGCCAGAAATTCGGGCCATCCTCCGTAGTCATTCATCAAACCACCCCATGAAAATCCCTGCCCGTCCCGCGGTCTTCCCCTCCTCCCTTGCGGGGCTGGCCCTCCTTCTGCTCGTTGGAGGCCCCGCCGCCAAGGCCGCCCCGATCGACCTTACCAAGGAAACACCCGACAAGACCAGCAACAGCTATAATCTGGGGCCCACCGGGGCGCTCGGTTGGATGCACGTCGAGGGGGGGATGACCGAGCAAAGCCGCCAGATCCTCGTCACTTCGGTCGAGAAGGACTCGCCCGCGGACGGCGAGCTGGAGACGGGCGACGTCATTCTGGGCGTGTTCGGCAAACCCTTCACGGAAGACGCGCGCCGGAGCTTCGGCCTCGCCATCGGGCAGGCCGAGACGGAGGAGGCCCGCGGCATCCTGCCGCTGACGGTCTGGCGCAAGGGCGGGAACGTGAACGTCATCGTCAAGTTGCAGGTCCTCGGTGCCTACAGCGACACCTCCCCGTACATGTGCCCCAAGTCGGCAAGGATCCTCGAACAGGGCCTCGCCGCGATGGTCAAGAACCTTGGCAAGGAGAACCGTTTTCACATCAATGAGCTGGCCCTCCTCGCCTCCGGTCAGGACAAGTATCTCGACCTGGTCCGCAAGACCGCGCGGGAGGTCGCGGCCGGCACGCCCGAGGTCGAGGCGCTCTGGAAGGACTCGAACCACGGCGGCATGCGCACTTGGAACCACGGCTACAACAACCTGTTCCTCTGCGAGTATTTCCTCGCCACCGGGGACAAGTCGGTCCTGCCGGCCATCCGCTCCTACACAACCACCATCTGTCGCGGGCAGGGGCACTTCGGCACCTGGGGGCACGGCTATGTTCCGCCCGGTCCGGACGGCGGGCTGCACGGTCCGGTCCCCCCCTACGGCCCCGTGAACGCGACCGGCCTGCCCTGCCTGCTCTCCCTGGTGCTCGCGGAAAAATGCGGGGTGGAAGTGCCTGAACTCAAGCCTGCCATCGCTCGTTCCAACTCGTTTTTCGGCTACTACGTCGGGAAGGGGGCCATCCCCTACGGCGAGCACCGGCCCGGCGAGGTGCATGACGACAACGGCAAGACCTCCCTCGCGGCCATGGCCTTCGCGCTGCAGGGACGGAAGACCGAATCGCAGTTCTTTTCGAAGATGGTGACCGCCTCCTACGAGTCCCGCGAATGGGGTCACACCGGCAACGGCTTCAGTTACCTCTGGGGCCCCGTCGCCGCGAACTGTGGCGGACCCAAGGCCATGGCCGCCTTTATGAAGGAGCTGCGCTGGTATTATGACCTAGCACGGCGCTGGGACGGATCGTTTGTCAACGTGGGGACCGGCGGAGGTGTCGCCAGCAGCTACCACGGCATGCTCGGTGCCACCGGGTGCTACATGCTCGGTTACGCCGCGCCCCTGAAGAAAATCCACCTCACCGGCCGGGAAGCCGACCCGCAGCTTTGGCTTGGTGATGCCGACATCGCCGAGGCCATCGCCGCGGAGCGCTGGCTTGGCGACAACGCCTACTCCAAGAGGACCATCGGGCAGCTTCTGGAGGGCCTCGGCAGCTGGTCGCCGTTCGACCGGGCCCGCTCGGCGCAGGAGCTGGGCAAGCGACCGGACGAGGTCCTCCCGAAGTTGATCGAGATGACCAAGAGCTCCAATCCCAACGCGCGGCTCGGGGCCGTGGCGGCCATCGGACGGCTCCGCGCCCGCGCCATTCCCGCCCTCGACACCCTTGCGGGGCTGCTCAATGCCGAGGACCGCTGGCTGCGCGTCCAGACCGCCGAGGCCCTCCGCGCCATTGGACCGGATGCCAAGGCGGTCCTGCCGCAGATGCTCAAGGCCGCCGCGGTGAAGGACGAGACCGACCAGATGCAGTTCGCGGTCGGCGCGCTGGCCTACGCCCTTTTCTACCCCGGCGGGGCCTACGGACCGAGGGGCATCCTGGCCGGCTCGATCGAGGACATCGACAAGGATCAGCTCTACCCGGCCATCCGCGCCGTGGCAGCCAACCCCGACTCGGCCGCCCGCGGCTGCCTGCGCTCCACCTATGCGCTCTTCACCCTTGAGGACGCCCGGGCCCTCGCCCCCGAGATGGTTGACAGCATCGAGAACATGGCCGCCGCCAACACGATGTTTTCCAAGGGCGTGCGCCTCGCCGGCATCCAGGCCATGGCCCGCCTGCACATCGCGGAGGGCATCCCGCTCACCATCATGATGATGAACCTGCAGGACTGGGGCAAGGGGTACATCATCCAGACCTCCCTTGAAGTCCTCCGGCAATACCGGGGCGCGGCGAAGTCGGCCCTCCCACAGCTCAGGGAAATGGAAGTCGCCTTCCGCAAGATGCCCAAAGAGCATGAACAGCTTGTGGCGGTCATCGCCCTCATTGAGAATGACGCCAACCCGCCCAAGCTCGTCAGCCTCCGGGACCACCTCCGCAAGTAAATCCTCCTCCAGCCCCGTCCTCCCGGTCCAGATTGATAAAAGATTCCTTCAACGGGGGAGGGAATAGAACCCGACCCTGGGAATCCAGACACACAACAAACAAGAAAGCACACTGAACATGAATCAATTCGCAAAACTCGGAAGAATCGCAGCCCTTGTGGGCCTCGTGGCCGGATCGACCATCTCGCTCCATCTGCAGGCTGCGGAGCTGCCCGTCAAGGAGGGTCAGAAGATCGCCTTCATGGGCGACTCGATCACGCAGGCCGGAGCCGGCCCCGACGGCTACATCCCCCTGGTGATCCGTGGGCTCGAGGCGGCGGGCGTCAAGACGATGGCGATCCCCGCCGGCATCAGCGGCCACAAGTCGAACCAGATGCTGGAGCGGCTCGACCGCGACGTGCTGAGCAAGAAGCCCCAGTGGATGACCCTGAGCTGCGGCGTGAACGACGTCTGGCACGGCGCGAACGGAGTGCCGCTCGACCAGTACAAGGAGAACATCACCAAGATCGTCGACCAGTGCCAGGCTGCGGGCATCCAGGTGATGATCCTGACCTCCACCATGATCGGGGAGGACGAGCCCAACGCGAACAACCAGAAGCTGGCCGGCTACAACGAATTCCTGCGGGAGCTCGCCAAGGAGAAGAAGTGCCTCCTTGCCGACCTCAATGCCGACATGCAGGCCGAGATAGCGAAGGCCGGAGCCGACAAGAAGGGCAATCTCCTGACCACCGACGGGGTGCACATGAACCCCGCCGGCAACAAGATGATGGCCACCGGCGTCCTGAAGGGATTCGGCCTGAGCGCCGAGCAGCTCAAGAAGGCTCAGGAAAGCTGGGAAAAGTAAGCGTTCCGACGGTTATCGGGGTTGGGCCGGAAACAGTCGGCTCTCCGGGCGGGATACCCACGTCCCGGCTCAACCCAGGATGCCGCGGACGACGTGCGCTTCCTCCACGCCGGTGAGACGGGCATTCAGGCCCTGGAACTTGTAGGTGAAGCGTTCGTGGTCGATCCCGAGGCATTGGAGGATGGTGGCATTCATGTCATTGATGTGCACCGGATCGCTCGCGATGTTGTAGCAGAATTCGTCGGTGGAGCCGTGGACATGGCCACGCTTCACCCCCCCGCCGGCCATCCAGAGACTGAAGCAGCGGCCATGGTGATCGCGCCCGGTGCCGAGCCCGCCTTGGCTGTAGGCGGTCCGTCCGAATTCCCCGCCCCAGATGACCAGGGTGTCCTCCAGCAGGCCGCGCTGCGCGAGATCCATGACGAGGGCGGCGGAGGCCTGGTCGGTGTCCTTGCACTGGGCAATCAGGTGCGGCACGAGGCTCCCGTGCTGGTCCCAGCCACGGTGGAAGAGCTGGATGAAGCGCACGTCGCGCTCTGCGAGGCGACGCGCGAGCAGGCAGTTGTAGGCGAAGGTCCCCGGCTGGCGGGCATCCTCCCCGTAGAGGGCGAAGGTGGTGGCGGGTTCGTCGGAGAGGTCGATGATTTCCGGCGCGGCCGTCTGCATGCGGAAGGCCATCTCATACTGCGCGATGCGGGTTTCGATCTCCGGGTCGGCGAAGCGCGCGAAGCTGCCGCGGTTGAGCGCGGCGAGGTCGTCAAGCATCTCGCGGCGGGTGCCCCGGTCGAGTCCCTCGGGATCGTGGAGATACAGGACGGGATTCCTGCCGCTGCGCACCAGGACGCCCTGGTGACTGGAGGGCAGGAAGCCGCTGCCCCAAAGCCGTGAGAAGATCGGTTGTCCGGGATTCTTGCCGTTCCCCTGCGAGAGCATGACGATGTAGGCGGGCATGTTGGTGTTCATGCTGCCGAGCCCGTAGCTGGCCCAGGCCCCGACACTGGGCCTCCCCGGGATCTGGGATCCGGTGTTGATCAGGGTGATGCCCGGATCATGGTTGATCGCCTCGGTGTGCATGGAGTTCACCACCGTGATCATGTCGGCGATTCCGGCGGTGTGCGGCACGAGGTCGCTCATCCAAGTTCCGCACGCGCCCCGTTGCTTCATGGGGGACACCGGGGCGCTCACCAGGAACTGCTTCTGCCCCGAGGTCATGCCGGTGAGGCGTTGGCCACCCCGCACGCTTTCGGGCAGTTCCGTGCCGTGCAGTTTCTCGAGGGCGGGCGAGTAGTCGAAGAGGTCGATGTGCGACGGGCCGCCGGACTGGAAGAGATAGATGACGCGCTTTGCCGTGGCGGCGAAATGCGGGAACCCGGGGCGTCCGGCATTGGTTTCACCCGCGGCGGCCTCACCGAGGAGGGTGCCGGCGGCCAGGGCTCCCAGCCCGATTCCGGATTGGCCGAGAAAAGCCCGCCGGGAGAGGGCGAAGGAGGAGTTGCTGAGCTTGTCGTTCATCGGAGTGATCATTGCCTCGTCATTGCCTCATCCATGTTCAGGATGGTGCTGGCCACGAGGGTCCACGCCACCTGCCCGGCGGTGTTTTCGGAGCTGTCCCGGGGAAGCTGGCCCACCGCGAGCAGGGCCAGCGCATCGGACTCCCGGTTTTCGTAGCTCCGGGAATAGCGGGTGAGGGCGGCGGTGAGCAGGTTTCGCTCCGCCTCCCGCGGCGCGCGTCCAAGGAGCCTGGCGAAGCCCAGGTCGATCCCGGCCTCCGGGGATCCGGCCGCCGCCATCGCGGTGCCGAGGGCCCGCGCGGCTTCCACGAACTGCGGGTCGTTTTGCAGGACGAGGGCCTGCAACGGCGTGTTGGTGGTGAGGCGGCGGATCGTGCAGGTCTCGCGGCTGGGGGCGTCGAAGACCGCCATGGACGGCGGTGGCACGGTGCGTTTCCAGATTGTGTAAATACTACGTCGGTAGTGGGCCCTCCCGGACCCCGGCAGATACTTCTGGGCGGAGAATCCCTGGGGATAACCGTAGTGGCTCACCTCCGCCCATAGGCTGTCGGGCTGCGGGGGAAAGACACTGGGGCCGCCGAGATCGCGGTTCAGCAGCCCGCCCGCCGCAAGGGCCCCGTCCCGCACGAACTCCGCCGCGAGACGGAAGCGCGGTGCCCGGGCCAGAAGCCGGTTGAGCGGATCCACCTCCAGCAGCTCCGGCGTGACGACCGAACTTTGGCGGTAGGTTTGCGAGAGGACGATTTGCCGCAGCAGGCGTCGCACATCCCAGCCGCTCTTCACAAAATCCGACGCGAGCCAGTCCAGCAGCTCCGGATGGGAGGGGAACTCGCCCTGTGCCCCGAAGTCCTCCGCCGTCCTCACGAGGCCCGTTCCGAAGATCAACTGCCAGTAGCGGTTGACGATGACCCGGGGAGTCAGGGGATTCGCGGGATCTACCAGCCATTTTGCGAGGTCGAGGCGCGTGAGGGGCTGACCGTCCGCCTTCTCCGCCATCGGCAGGACCACCGCAGGCGCGCCTGCGGAAACCTCCTCCCCGGGCTGGTCGTAGGCGCCGCGCGTCAGGATGTGGGTCGGGCGCGGTTGGTAGTTCATCACCATGACGGTCGAGCGTCCCGTGTCGGCGGACTTCTGCAGGACGCGCTCCTCGAGTTTCAGCTGGTTGAGGTAGGTCGCGAATGCTCCCGATTTCGCCGCGAAGGCGTTGTTGATCACGTTCCAGTCCGCGGCGGACCGCTTCTCCGGCGCGACGGCGAGGGCCGCGGGAAGCGGTCCCTCCCCGGCACCCTGGAGCGCTCCGGAAACGGACCCCCAGGGGCCATCGCCGAGCTTCGCGACCTCGGCCGCCGGTTGCCACTCCGCGGCCTCGTTTTCCGCAGGAGTCCTCGCCTGCCAGTTTTTGTCGGTGGCAAGGTGGGACACCTGTCCGTCCTCCGCCTTGATCGCGAGGCTCAGGAGGAGTCCCGTGGGGCTGCCCTTCGCGTTTGTGGCGCGCACTTCGAGGACGTTGGTCCCCGCCTTCAGATTCCCGACTGGAAACACCTTCGGAGCGGTCCAGTCGTCTGTCGCACCCACCGTCTCGCCGTTCACCACCACCGTGCAGCCATTGTCGCAGGTGACCCAGAGGCGGGCGCTGCCGGGGGCCGCGGCGAGGTCGAAGGATCGCCGGAAGGCCGCGCTTTCGGAGGTCTCGTCTTCCGATGCCCAGATCCAGGCGGGTGGTTCAGCCGGAAAGATCGGCGGCTCTCCCGACGTCGCCCCGCCGGGGGTCGGGGCCGGACGGAGGCCGAGTTCCCATTCATCCCGCAGGGCCGCCAGAGAGGCCTCGGGCCGCACGCGCAACTGGTTCAGCTCCGCAATGCGGTGCGCCATGTCCTGCTTCACCCGCTCCGGCGAACAGAGCGGCGAGCCGGCCTCCATCAGCGGGGGGGTGTTGGCATTCGCCGCGCCGTTGCCCGGCTCGCTGCTGGTGTTGAAGAAGGCGAAGAACCGGTAGTAGTCCCGCTGCAGGACCGGATCGTATTTGTGATCGTGGCACTGTGCGCACTTCATCGTCAGACCCATGAACACCGTCGCCACCGTGTCAACCTTGTCGGCGGTGTAGGTGACCCGGTATTCCTCCGCGATGGTGCCCCCCTCGTGGGTGTTCATGCTGTTGCGCAGGAAGCCCGTGGCGACCTTCTGCTGCTCGGTGGCGTCCGGCAGCAGGTCGCCCGCGAGCTGCTCGACGGTGAACTCGTCGAACCGCTTGTTGGTCAGGAAGGCGTTGATGACCCAGTCGCGCCACACCCACATGTCGCGGTGATCGTCGATCGAGTAGCCGTTCGTGTCCGCATAGCGCGCGCCGTCGAGCCAATCCACCGCCAGCCGCTCCGCCGCGGCGGGCGATGCCAGGAGCCTGTCGACCTGCTTCTCATAGGCGTCCGGCTCCGTGCTGGCTGGAAATGCCTTCATGTCCTCCACGGTCGGCGGCAGTCCGGTGAGATCCTGGGTCAGGCGGCGCAGGAGGGTCAGTTTGTCGGCCTCCGGGGACCGCTTCCGGTCGGCGGCGGCAAGCCGGGCATCGATGAAGGAATCGATCGACCCCTGTTCCCCTGTCACGACCGGCTGGAAGGCCCAATGCCCCTCGTATTTTGCGCCCTGCGCGATCCACGCCCCGAGCATCTCGATTTCGGCGGGGGAGAGTTCGTGATGGGATTCGGGCGGCGGCATGCGCTCATCGGGATCCGTCTCCCTGATTCTGGCCCACAGGGTGCTGGCGGCAAGGTCACCGGGAACGATGGCCTGATGGTCCAGGTCCTTTCCGAGCAGCACGGTGGCGGTCTCTGCGGAATGCAACTGCAATCCCGCCTTGGCCTTCGTCGCGTCGGGCCCATGACACGAGAAGCACTTGTCCGACAGGATGGGCCGAATTTCGCGGTTGTAGCGGATTTAGGCCGCCATCCCGGGAGCGCCGGCTCCCGCCAGCAGGCACCCGGTGAGGCACCAAGTCATGACCTTCCTTCTCTTGATGCGCGGAACCTAGCATGCCGCCCACCACATGGCCAGCGACGTTGCGCCCCGCCCGGCCAACCCGAGGGAGGTCGGAACGGTCCTTCCGCCGGGTTCCCCAACGACGAAGCAAACGCCCTGAACGAGGACGATCCCGCCGCAGGTGTGGATCTGACCACCAGCAGCAACGTTCCCGACGATGCCGATGGCTCCAACATTATGCGCAACTCCTCTCCTCCGCACGGGTCAAGCCCCGACCTTCCCGGGCGGAGTCGAGCCTCCGCACTCCGGGGGGGCTGCGCCCCGGTTATTGGTTATCGGGAGGGAGGAGAGAATCAGGCGAGGGCGGCTTTGCCTAGGGACTCGGCGAGGGGGGACTCGAGGGGGGAGTCGGTGGTGAGGCGGCGGAGGGTGCGGACGGCGGTGGGGATGTGCTGTTTGTACCAATCGTTGTGGTAGTTGTGCACGATGTTGGCGAAGGCGCCGAGGGCCTGCATGAGGCGTTGGGCGGCGCAGTCGCGGAGGAGGGCGTCGATGGGGCGTTCGTCGGCGACCTCTTCCCAGAGGGCGAGAAGGCGTTCGATGTCTTCCTCGGAGTGGTCCATGTAGGGATCGTAGAGGAGGGAGGCGAGGTCGTATTCCTGGTGGCCGAGGCGCATGCCCTGGAAGTCGATGAGCCAGGCTTGGCCGTCGTGGAGGAGGATGTTTTGGGACTGGAGGTCGCGGTGGACGAGGCCGCGTTGGACGGCACCGAGGCGTTTGCGCAGGGAGGCGAGTTGGGGGTCTTCGCGGAGGGAGTTGCCGTTGAGGCCGAGGTGTTCCTCGACGAAGTGGTCGATGAAGTAGTTTTGCTCCCAGAGGTAGGAATCCTCGGTGAAGGGGGGCATGAGTTCGAGGTCTTTGGGGACCTTGAGGTACATGAGTTTCTCGAGTTGTTGGAAGACGCTGCGGTAGTAGGGTTCGCGTTCGGCCCAGGGGGCGTCTTTGAGGGAAAGGAGGTCGTCGCCGCCGAGGTCCTCGACGAGGGCGAGGTTCCTGGCGCGGTTGTCGTAGAGGACGGCGGGGACGTTGAGGCCGGCGTCTTTCAGGAAGTGGGCGATGGGGAGGAAAAGGGCGTTGTCGGGGCGTTCGTTGGTGTAGTGGAGGCCGATGAAGGTGGGGTGACCGTCGGGGCGGAGGCGCAGGATGGTGCGTCCGCTGGCCCCGGATTGGATGGGCTCGATGACCACGGTGTGGGTGGGGTGGAGCTTGAGGTGGGCACGGATGGCGGTGAGGAGAGTGTTGGCGGGCATTTTGGGGAAGTTATCCGTTATCAGTTATCATTTATCAGGGGGAATGCGGAAT
>JAQCFL010000109.1 GCA_027619375.1 Verrucomicrobiota bacterium
CGTTCACCCACCCCTACGAAGTCGATCCCAAGTTCAAGACCAGCGTGGCCTACTTCTCCATGGAGTTCGCCATCGACCAGACCCTCAAGACCTACTCCGGGGGTCTCGGCTTCCTCGCCGGCTCCCACATGCGCAGCGCCTACGATCTCAAGCAGAACCTCGTCGGCATCTCCATGCTCTGGACCTACGGCTACTACCAGCAAACCCGCGGCGAGGACCGCGAAATGGCCGTCCAGCGCCGCAAGAACCTCTACCACTTCCTCGAGGACCCCGACATCAAGTTCCAGGTCACCGTCCACGACCACCCCGTCTGGGTCAAGGCCCTCTACCTCCCCGCCGACGTCTTCGGCACCGCCCCCATCTTCCTCCTCACCACCGACCTCGAGGAAAATGACCCCATGTCCCGCTCCATCAGCATGCGGCTCTACGACTCCGATTTCCTCACCCGCATCGCCCAATACATCGTCCTCGGCATCGGCGGCGCCAAACTCCTCGAGGTCATCGGCGTCCAACCCGACGTCTACCACCTCAACGAGGCCCACGCCCTCTCCGCCGCCTTCCACCTCCTCGGCAACAACGGCAAGGACACCGCCGACCTCAAGGAACGCCTCGTCTTCACCACCCACACCCCCGAAGCCGCCGGCAACGAACAACACGAACTCGACCTCCTCCACAAGTTCAGCTTCTTCAACGGCCTCAACCGCGAGGAAGTCCGCCAGATCACCGGCATGCGCGGCAATACCTTCACCCACACCCTCGCCGCCCTCCGCCTCAGCCGCATCGCCAACGGCGTCTCCAAACTCCACGGCGAGGTCTCCCGCGACATGTGGAAGGGCAACGACGACATCTGCCCCATCATCCACATCACCAACGCCCAAAATAAAAAATTCTGGGTCGATGCCGACCTCGAGGCCGCCCTGGTCAAAGGCAGCGCCACCGCCCTCCAAAACCGCAAACGCGAACTCAAACAACGCCTCTTCAAGGTCGTCGCCGACCAAACCGGCCGCCTCTTCGACCCCGACGTCCTCACCATCGTCTGGGCCCGCCGCTTCGCCGGATACAAACGCGCCGATCTCATCATGCGCGACGTGGCCCGCTTCAAGGCCCTCGTCACCAACACCGAGCGCCCCGTCCAAGTCATCTGGGCCGGCAAACCCTACCCCAAGGACCAGGGCGCCATCGACCTCTTCAACCACCTCGTCCACTTCACCCAGCAATACAAGAACGCCACCGTCCTCGTCGGCTACGAACTGGACCTCTCCAAACTCCTCAAGGACGGCTCCGACATGTGGCTCAACACCCCCGTCGTCACCCGCGAGGCCTCCGGCACCAGCGGCATGACCGCCGCCATGAACGGCTCCATCAACTTCTCCACCTACGACGGCTGGATCTGCGAGTTCGCCCGCGACGGCGAAAACTCCTTCATCATCCCCCCCGCCGCCGAAGGCCTCTCCCCCGAAGCCCGCGACCAGCACGACATGGACGGCTTCTACCACATCCTCGAGAACAAGGTCCTCCCTCTCTACTACGACAAACCCAAGGACTGGTGGAAACTCGTCCTCCAATCCATGAACGACGTCGTCCCCTTCTTCGACTCCGACCGCATGGCCACCGAGTACTACGAAAAACTCTACGACGCCAAGTAGCCCCTCCCCCAAAAAGGGGCCAACGCCGCCCCGTCGTTCCCCCCTGGAACCAACGCCGCCCCCGTCGTTTCCCTGTCGCACCGCGAAAGCATACCCCCGGAGCCGCGACATTCCTGTCGCGCTCCATTCCCTCTCCTCGCAACGCGAGCACCCCCGCTCCCCCAACCGGAAAGGGAGCACAGGCGTCCCGCCTGTGACCCCTGCCCCGGCTCTTCGTCCCTGCAGGGGACCAGGCACAAAGCCCATGGTTTCAACCATGGGAAAACCCCCAAAAGGCACCCCACCCTGACAGGGTGGCGGCAACCATCGCCCATCTCCACCGTCCCCCTCCCCACCCAACCGCGACCCTCCCATTCCCCATTCATTCTACCCCATCGCCTCCACCCGCTCCCTCTCCCGCCCCCCCACAGCGCAAGCACTCCCCCATCCCCAGGCGGTAACGCCAACCTCCGCCACCACTACCGGCAATACTCCTCCAGAATCAGCGTCGCCAGACAGTTGCGCAGGTGCACCGCCATTTCATCGCTCCCACTGCCGTGCGAAAGGGCGCCGGGCACCTTCTCCTCCCCCCCAAGATCCACCCACGAGCCATCCGCCCCCTGGTGGGAAATTACAATTTCCCCTCTTGTTTGCCGCCAAGCTGCACCAAATACAGCAGGCCCTCCAAATACGTCTTCCCATGCTTCTCCGAGACCGGCCCCTCCCCATGCCCTGTAAAACACAGCAACGCCAATCCCGTCATCGCCACCGTCCTCGTCTCACCCCACGACCCATCCTCCTTCTGAGTCTTGCTCAACCAATCCAAAGCCCGCACCACCGCCACCTCACACTTCGGCGTCCCGCCCCTGAACTTCGCCAACGCCATACGCACACCGCTCGCCGACGGCACATTCCCCCCGCCCCGCGTAGCGCTTCGTCAACCACTCCTCACTGTAGGCCAACTCATCCAACATCCCCTGCGTCTTCTCCGAAAGCGTCAGCACCTCCAACTTGAACGGCTCCCCTCCCTTCTTCCGCGCCAACAACCAAGTCGGGTCAATCTCCAGCAACTCCACCTCGATCACCCGCCCCTCCTTGTGCTCCAACGACCTCCAGCACCCCTTCAGGGTGCAAAATCCAGAACTAACCAAACTAGGGCTGAAGCCCTAGCCTCCGTGCCCCGTCCCCTTCAGGGACCCAACGTCCAACCCCAATCTTCAAGCTCCGCCCCCCCAATAACTGATAACCGATAACCAGGCGCTCCGCGCCTACCCCACCTCCTCAAACCGCACCCCCAATTCATCCTCCAGCTTCCGGATCTTCCGCCGCTCCGCCCCCTCGATCAGCGTCAGCGAGAGCCCCTTCTTCCCGGCCCGCGCCGTGCGCCCACTCCGGTGCGTGTAATACTCCATCTGATCCGGCAACTGGTGCTGCAGCACAAACGACAGCCCCTCCACGTCGATCCCCCGCGCCGCCACATCGGTCGAAATCAGATACTGCACCCGATCCTTCTTGAAGGCCCGCATCGCCTTGTCCCGCTCCTTTTGCGTCAGATCCCCGTGCAGCACATCCACCGCAAACCCCGCCGTGCCCAACTGCCGCCCCATCGTGATCACCCCCGCCTTGGTCCGACAAAAAATCAAGCCCCGCTCCCCCTCCTGCTTCCGCAAAAACCGGATCACGAACTCCAGTTTGTCCCCCCGCCCACAGATTGCGAACTGATGCTCGATGTCCCGGTTCACCACATGCGCCGCATCCACCGTCACCCGCTTCGCCCCAGGCTTCATGCAACCCTGGATCAATTCCTCGATCGCCTCCGGAAAGGTCGCCGAAAACAACCACGTGCTCTTCCGCCCGTTCGCCAGATGCAGGATCTTCCGCAACTCCTCCCGGAACCCCATGCTCAACATTTCGTCCGCCTCATCCAGCACCAGATGCTGCACCGCATCCAGCTTCAGCGCCTTCCGCCGCAACAACTCCAGCAACCTCCCCGGCGTCGCCACCACAATCTGCGTGGGCCGCCGCATCCGCGCCTCCTGCTTCGGCACGTCCTCCCCCCCGCTGATCACCTCCACAAACACCTTCGCCGAATACTTCGTGTAACGAAAAAGGTGCTTCCCGATCTGCTTGGCCAGCTCCCGCGTCGGCGCGATGACCAAGCCCTGCACCTCCCCCACCTTCGGATCCATCTTCGTCAGCAACGGCAACCCGAACGCCGCCGTCTTCCCCGTCCCCGTCTGCGCCTGCGCGATCAGGTCCCCCCCATCCTCCATCAAATACGGAATCACCGCCGCCTGCACCGGCGTCGGCCGCTCAAACCCCAACTCCTCGAGCCCCTTGATCAGATCTTCGGGAACCCCAAGCTGCTTGAAACCATTCGACATCCGCCCACCCTGCCCCTTCCTCCCCTCCTTGCCAACTCCGACCTCTCAATATGGAGCACGGGTTTGCAACCCGCTTTTCACCGGTCCAGCTCCCTCCCCGAGACCACCGGTCTTCCGCCTTCCCCATCCCACCCTCCCCATTCCGCATCCCCTCCCCCAACGGACCTACGACGCCCACGTCGTCCGCCCAACCCCGGCTCCCCTCTCCCCTCCGACAATTCCGCATTCCGCATTCCGCATTCCGACTTAAATCCCCAAATACTCCCCACTCTTCCCAAACACCTCCGCCCTCACCCCCAGCGCCGCCTTCAGTCGCACGTCCCGGTCCCACGAGTTCTTCGTCCGCCACAACCCCCACACCACCCTCAACGGCAACCGAAACACATACTGCCACGCTGTCACCAGCGGCGTGTTCGTCAGCGGATAATCCGTCCCATACATCAACCGCCCCTCCAATCGCGGATCATTCAGCACCGTCCCCAGATGCTTCCGCCGATTGAACTGCGTCAGCGTCGACAAATCCGCCACCAGGTTCGGCCACCGCGGCATCATTTCCAGCAAGCGCTCCACATTGTCCTGCCCCTCCGACTCCCCCGAACTCCCCACATGCGCCGCGATCACCCGCACTCCGCACTCCAACGCCAGCTTCAACAAGCGCGGATCCCCCAGCGCATTGTTCGTCGTCGAAAATGAATCCTCGTCCCCCACATGCGTCAGCAGCGGCAGATCCAACTCCACCAGCTTCCCATAATACCCCCGATACCGCTCCTCCGACGGATCGATCCCCTGGATATTCGGCAGCCACTTCACAAAAACCGCCCCATTCTCCTTCGACCATGTCAGCTCCTCCAGCGCATCGGCCCGACTCGGATGCACACTCGCCCCGAAATACAGCTCCGGAAACTTCTTCACCGCCTCCCCCACAAACCGATTCGGCACAAACACCTCCCCCGCCGCCTTGTCCAGATTCCCCGCCGCAGCATGCGGCGCATCCATGGCCAGAATCACCGCCCCATCCACATGCTCCGACTCGCGGATTGATCGCGCAATGACCTCCATCACCCACTCGTCCCCCTTCTCCTCCAGCTCCTTCTCATTCGTCCCGAACACCCGCAGGTAGAGCCCGAACTTCCAGCTGTTCCGAAGCTCATCGGAAATCCACGCCCCGCTCCCCCCCCCCCCCATCCCCGCCGTGTGACAATGCATGTCGATGATCCCCCTCGGGGCCTCCTCCACCGGCACTCGATACGCCCCGCAAAATAGCACCAGCCTCAGCACAAACAACAGCACTCCCACCCCCACAGCCACCATCAAGATCGGAACCATGCCGATACCCTAAACGGTTTCCCCCGACACCGCGAGCCTCCGGCTCGCCCCCTCCGACCATGGACCTACCACGCCCACGTCGTCCCCCCAACCCCGCCTCCGATCCTCTCTCCGGCGATTCCGCCTTCCAAACGCTCTCTCTCCCCAACAACCAATAACTAATAACCGATAACTAGCGCCCCAGGCGCTCCCCAATCACCTCCGCCACCTTCTCCGCGAGGTAATCATACCCCTCCTTGCTGAAGTGCACATCGCCCGGCTTGGAGCCGATCCCCGGCAACTTCTTCAAGGCGTGCCCGTGCAGCGGATCGATGCGGATCCCGTTCTTCTCCATCACCTCCCGCGCAATGTCGTTTTACCTCAAATCATCGCCCACAACCCGCCCCGCCTCCCCCTCCGGCACCGGCGTCGTCTCACACCAGATCAGGGCCGCTCCCGATTTCTTCAGGAGGGCCACGCACCGCTCCAGGTTGGCGCGGTAAACTTCCGGCTCGGCAGTGATCGTCCCATGCTCCTTGTCCCGGTGCCCCTGCGTCTTCGACTCCGGATTCCGATAGCACAGATCCCACAACCCCCAGTTGAAATGAATCACGTCCCACTTCCCCTCCCCCAGCCACTTCTCCAGATTCGCCGCCCCGTATTCCGCGGTCTGTCCATTGGTCGGGATCCGATGCACGTTGGCTTTGCCTGCCAATAGTTTGCGAACAGGCACCGTGTAGCCGATCGAAATCGAATCCCCGATCAACAGCACCCGCGGCAGGGCCGGGTCGTCCACCGGGTTCGCGAAGGCGTTCTGATATTCCTTCCCCGTGTAAAGCTCCGCCTTGTCCGCCAACCGCTCCTCCGCCCTGCCCGAAACCACCGTCGCCATCCACCCCGCCACGAGAACCAACAGCGCCCCTCCAACATTCCCAGCCTTCGAAAATACCGTCTTCACCCCTCCATCCAGCACCCACCCGCCCCCCGGCGCAAGCGCCATTCCCCACGCCTCGACTTTCACGGCCAGATAGAGGGACAGGTCAGAATGGCGCGTAGTTAAGTGCCATGTCATCGGGTTCTTTCCGGCTGCTCGTGATCCGCATGAACTCTGCGTGGATGACCGAAGGTAGGGGACGGCTGTCGCCGGCCTTATCTGAGTGCCATTCGGACCATCCCGGGAACATCATTGGCGAGCGAAGGCAATCCTGAAAGGATCGCCCATGCGCGGGCGTTGCATGGCGACGCAAGCATTGTGGTATCTCCTCATCTTGGCCATAAGCGCCTGACCCTGACGGACCAGCGATCAACGACTCATGAATGACAAGCCCACCACCGACCGGAGACAGTTTCTCCAGCATTCCATTCTCGGAACCGCCGGTCTGGGAATGGCCATTGCCTCGACCGGGAACGTGTCCGCAGAACCAGTTCCCGACGCAGCGGAACCGGAGATCACCAACGAGGTCGACGTGCTGGTGGTCGGCGGTGGAACGGCGGGAAACATCGCGGCGATCCAGGCGGGCCGAGCCGGCGCGAAGACCCTCCTCGTCGAGCGCGGCGCGCAGTTGGGTGGCATGACCACCACCGGCGGCGTGGCCTTTCCGGGCCTCTTCGACGCCTGGGGAAAACAAATCATCGCGGGAATCGGTTGGGAACTGGTCAAGGAGAGCGTCGAGATCGACGGCGGCAAACTTCCGAACTTCGCCAAGGTGCCCCAGAGCCACTGGCAGAACCAGGTCCATGTGAACCAGTTCCTCTACGCCATCCTCGCCGAGGAAAAATGTGCGCAGGCGGGAGTGGCCATCGCTTATCACGAGTTTCCCCAGTCGGTCAGCAAGACCCCTGACGGTTGGCAGGTCGACTGTGTCGGCTTCGGCACCCGCCGCCGGGTTCTTTGCAAACAGATCATCGATTGCACCGGGGGCGCCGAGGTGGTCGGAATGCTGGGGTTGGCGCGGCTGCGCGAGGAGGAAACCCAGCCAGGCTCGATGTTGTTTCACCTGGGCACCGCCAACGACCCCGGACGTCACCAGCTCCATCAGCTTTACGTGCACGGCGCGGACTCCACCAACTCCCGCACCGTCACCAAGGCCAACCTGACCGGCCGCAAGGCGGTCCTCGCCAAACTGCGCAAGGACAAGAAGCGCCTGATGCACCTCCAGCCGGAAGCCGGCTTCCGTGAAAGCTACCGCATCGTTGGCGAAACGATGATCACGGTGAATGACTATACCGACGGCAGACACTTCGACGACGCCATTTCCAACGCCTTCTATCCCGTCGACCTCCACACCAAGAGCGGGGTGCGTCCGAAGCCGCTCAAGCCCGGCACTGTCCCCACCATCCCCTTGCGGGCACTGATCCCCAAAGGCAGTCGCAACATCATCGTCGCCGGGCGCTGTGTCAGCAGCGACCGCCTTGCCAACTCCGGCCTCCGCGTCCAGGCCTCGTGCATGGGCATGGGGCAGGCCGCCGGAGTGGCCGCAGCTTTGGCCGCCAAGAACGGAACGACTCCGCTCGATGTCCCGCTCGCCGAAATTCACCAACTGCTTCGCGAGCACGGCGCGATTGTTCCCAAAAAGGCGTCGTGAAACCGAACCTCGGCACCCTCCGCCGCAGAGCGACCTCTCTCCTCACCGCGCTCACCTTCCTGGTCCTCGCCGTCACCGGGGTGCTTGCCTTCGTGCGCCCCTTCTCGATCGGAGTGGTCGGCCTGCACGCCCTCATGGGCTTCGTCTTCATCGTCTTCGTCGGGATCCACGTCGTGAACAATGTCCGGCCCTTGAAGGGTTATCTGCACAGCCGGGCTGTCTGGGTCACCCTCGCCATCACCGCAGCCCTGACGTCCCTATTTTTCCTGCAACCGGGCCCGGTGAAGTCATTGCTCGGCCTGAGCGGTAACCTCGGTCCAGCCATGGAGCGCTTTGAGATGCGTGAAGACAGCATGGTCTTCCAATACAGCCCCTCCCCCGACTACCAGATGTCGCTCACCGTCAAAACCGGAGCGTCCTACAATCTCGAGACTCCACCGCAGGTCGCGATCTGGTTGGAGAACCAGGGAGGCTATCACATCAAAACGCTGCACAGCCCCGAAGCACGGCACCGGGAGAGCTTGCCTTACTGGGCCTTCAAAGTGAAGGGATGGGAGAAGGCGAAAGAGGAGGCCGAGGAAGGCCTCGATGTGGTTTCCAGTCCGACCCCCAACGGCTCCTTTGATCCAGCCGACTACATCCTTCCGGCCGATGCCGAGAACTCCACACCCTACAAATTACTCATCGAAATCAATCAGCTTGGTGACCCCCATGGCCCGCACGCCGACCAACCATCGCTCGTCTACGCAGTCGAGATCGACAACCTCCGACCGACCACCTTTCAGTTGCTCGACCTCCTCGGCTACCCGAAACGCGAAGACGAGGATGGCAAGGAGGCGTGGTCGCTCTACTACGTCGACGACGGGTACGGATCCGCTATGCAGTTGATCGACAGCGCCCTCTTAACGATTGCGCGACCAAAGTCCTAGCAGCTCCCAACCTCCGACCTCCGACCTCTGGGTTCTGGGTTCTGGGTTCTGGCTTCCGGCATCTGGATTCTGGATTCTGAGTTCTACATCCCACCCTTCCCATCCCCCCACGGAATGCTACAAGCATCCCGTGCCCCCGCGCATCGCCTTCCACGAATACGAACTGCGCCTCCGCGACCCCTGGGAAATCTCCCGCGGCGCCGCCACCTCCAAACGCAACGCCTACGTCCAAATCGCACAGGACGGCATCACCGGCGAAGGCGAAGCCGCCTTCCACGGCCACTTCGGCGAATCCCCCGCCACCGTCCACGCCGACCTCACCCGCGCCGCCGCAGAACTCACCTCCATCGAACTCTCCTCCCTCGACACACTCCCCCTCACCGGCGCCTCCCGCACCGCCCTCGAAATGGCCCTCCTCGACTGGCAGGCCAAACGCGCCAACCTCCCCCTCCACCGCTTCCTCGACCTCCCCGCTTCCCTCCACCCCATCCTCACCAGCTTCTCCATCGGCATCGATTCCCCCGAGCGGATGCACGAGAAAACCCTCGCCGCCGCCGACTTCCACTCCATCAAAATCAAACTCGGCACCCCCGCCGACCGCGACCGCTTCGAGGCCGTCCGCGCCGCCACCACCGCCCCCATCCGCATCGATGCCAACGGCGGCTGGGAAACCCGCCAACACGCCCTCCAGATGATCGAATGGCTCGCCGACCACCGCGGCGTCGAACTCATCGAACAACCCCTCCCCGCCGGCCGCCTCGACGACCATGCCTGGCTCACCGCACGCTCCCCCCTCCCCATCATCCTCGACGAAGACGCCCGGACCACCGCCGATATCCCCGCCCTCGCCGGCAAATGCCACGGCATCAACATCAAACTCATGAAAACCGGCGGGCTCCTCGAAGCCATCGCCATGGCCAACGTCGCCCGCCACCACGACCTCAGAATCATGCTCGGCTGCATGATCGAATCCTCCCTCGCCATCGCCGCCGCCCTCCACCTCGCCCCCCTCGCCGACTGGATCGATCTCGACGGCCACCTCCTCGTCGCCAACGACCCCTACCAAGGCATCACCCTCCACCACGGCCACCTCCTCCCCCCCGTCGGCCCCGGCATCGGCGTCCACCGCCACCTCCCCTCATGAAACGCCCCCGCTCCGACCGCGGCACCTTCCGCAACACCTTCACTCCCTTCGGCACCACCGTCCTCGGTGCCCCCCTCGAAGTCTGGAACCCCGCCTCCGGCAACGTCCGCACCCTCCTCGTCGGCGGCCAGCACGGCGAGGAACCCGAAGGCACCTACCTCCTCTCCCGCGCCCTCCGCACCCTCTCCTCCGATCCCCACGAATGCGCCATCGTCCTCGCCGCCAACCCCGACGGCCTCGCCCGCGGCACCCGCGCCAACGCCAACGGCGTCGACCTCAACCGCAATTTTCCCACCGCCGACTGGCAAGCCCACCCCGTCAGCTATTCCTGGTACACCGGCAGCGGCAGCGAGGTCCAACTCTCCCCCGGATCCTCCCCCGGCTCCGAACCCGAAACCGCCGCCT
>JAQCFL010000110.1 GCA_027619375.1 Verrucomicrobiota bacterium
GGGGGGGGGGGGGGGGCGGTGTGCGGGGGGGAGGATGCCTTGGATGACGGGACGGTGTTGAAGGTGGAGGTGCGGAGTGATGGGCGGGGGTTGCAGATCGATTTCACGGGGAGCGGGGCGGTGCATGGAGGGAATCTGAATGCGGTGCCGGCGATCGTGCGGAGCGCGGTGCTCTATGTGCTGCGGGCCTGGTTGGATGAAGCGATTCCGCTGAACGAGGGGTTGCTGGAGGGGGTGGAGATCATCGTGCCGCGGGGGGTGTTGAATCCGGAGTTTCCGGAGGATGCCGCGGAGTGCCCGGCGGTGGTGGGGGGGAACGTGGAGACCAGTCAGCGGGTGGTGGACGTGTTGTTGATGGCGCTTGGTTTGCAGGCGAACGGGCAGGGAACGATGAACAACATTCTCTTCGGGACGGAGGAGTTCGGGTACTATGAGACGATCGGGGGAGGTTCCGGGGCAGCGGCGGGGTGCGAGGGGATGAGCGGGACGCATGTGCACATGAGCAACACGGCGATCACCGATCCGGAGATTTTGGAGCGGCGGTATCCGGTACGGGTGCGGAGGTTTGGGCTGCGGAAGGGATCGGGTGGGGCTGGCCGTTGGAATGGGGGCGAGGGGTTGGTGCGGGAGTATGAGTTTTTGGAAGCGATGACCGTGTCGGTGTTGACGCAGCGGCGGACCTTGGCGCCGCGAGGTGCGGAGGGCGGCGGGGAGGGAGCGAGAGGACGGCAGGTGTTGATCCGGGTGGGTGGCGGCGAGGAAGAGTTGCCGGGGATCGCCAGTTTTGAGGTGGCGGCGGGGGATCGGATCGTGATGGAGACGCCGGGTGGCGGGGGCTGGGGCTAGCGCCGGAAACGGAGTTCGTCGCGGAGGGTGTCGACCTCCTGCAGGAGTGCCATGATCATCTGGATGGCGGCCCAGTTCATGCGGTGCTCCCGGCGGAGCAATTCGATCTTCTGCAGGCGCAGGACGGCGAGTTCATCGAAGTGCCAGTCCTCCTGTTCCGGTTGGGCGATGGGTTTGACGAGGCCCTTCCGGCAGTAGAAGACGATCTTGCGCTCCGATGATCCGGTCATCTGGACGACGACGCGGAGCGAATAGAGTTGGTGGGGGTCTGGTTCGCAGATGTTCATCTCAGGATTTCCTCGGGTTGAATGTGGAAACATCGCGCAGTTTTTCCCAAGCGCTTCGTTCTTCCGGACTGATCGCGGCGGGTACCTCGATGGTGATGACGACATAGAGATCGCCGGGGGCATTTTTCCCGGGCAGTCCGTACTTGCGGAGGCGAAGTTGGTCGGCGCTTTCGGTGCCGCCGGGAATCTTCACCTGCACGCTCTGGCCGTCGGGCAGGCGGACCGGGATGGTGGTGCCGAGGACGGCTTCCCAGGGGGAGATTTCGAGGTCGCGGTAGAGGTCGTGGCCCTTCACGCGGAAGTCGGGATCGGCGGCGAGGCGCACCCGCAGGAACAGATCGCCGGGTTTTGCGCCGCCGGTTCCCTTGCCGCCGTGGCCGGGGACGCGGAGGCGTTGGCCTTCGGTGATGCCGGCGGGGATGCGGACCTGAACCTCCTGGACGGAGGGTCGTCCGGTGGCGGGGTCGATGCTGCGAAGGGAAATGGAGCGCATCGAACCGGTCATGGACTCCTGGAGGGTCACCATGAGGTCGCCCTCGATGTCCGCTCCACGCCGGGATTGTGGTGCGCCGCGGGGTGTGCCCCCAAAGCCGCCGCCGGTCCGCGGGCCGGCCCCGGAGAAGTAGCGTTCGAAAAAGTCGCTGAAGCCGGTGCCCTCGAACTCGTAGCCTTCCGGCGCAGTGCCGCCGGTCCATCCGCCCGGACCGGGAGCGGGGCCGCCCGGTTGGTTCCAGTTGGGGCCCATCTCGTCGTAACGCTTCCGTTTCTCGGGGTCGCCGAGGACCTCGTAAGCCTCGTTGATTTCCTTGAAACGATCCTCCGAGCCCGCTTTGTCCTTCGCGACATCGGGATGGTGGAGGCGGGCCATCTTGCGGAAGGCCTTCTTGATTTCCGCCGCAGTCGCCTCGCGCTCCACTCCGAGGATTTTGTAGTAGTTTTTGTATTCCACGGGTGTTTTCCAGACCGTCTCCGGGAGGAGCATGCACGGAAGCGTGCCTCTTGTCTAATTCTCCTCGGGAGGATGAGGTCCGGTGGTGTTACCACCGGCTTGCTACCGGAGGAAGCCTTGGGAAAGGGGAGTGAGGGCTGCTTCGCGCCGCTGTTCGGCTGGGCGGTTGGAAACCGCCGCCACGGATTGAGGGGGCTCTTGATTTGGGTGGGTGGAATTGGAAGGGGCGTTTTCGGCTGGGCGGTTGGAAACCGCCGCCACGGTGGGGGAGTCGCCATGGGTGGGATGGTCCCGTCACGGACAGGTCAGCCAATCGCCCTGGGCGGCGGGGCAGGGCGGTTGCCTGGAAACGTTGGATCGCTGAAGAAGCGTTCTTGTATCCCAAAATTTGTTAGGACCGGACCCTTGATAATCAACATCTTGTAATTTCCAGACAACCGCCCTGGGCGGCGGGGAGGCCGGGGTCGATCCGGGTTGCTTTGGGGAAGGGAGTGGCTAACGTGCGGCGTTTGATCAACCGAGCGCACCCATGAATCCGAATATCACCCTTCTCGCGGTCACTTTAGTATCTTCAAACTTCCTCTGGGCGGATGGGTGGCCGCAGTTTCGCGGGCCGGACGGCGCGGCGACGGCGGTGGAGGGGGCGGCGATTCCCACGGAGTGGAGTGCGGAGAAGAACCTGAAGTGGAAGACGCCGCTGCCCGGGCCGGGATCGTCGAGTCCGATTCTGTGGGAAGATAAAATTTTTGTGACCTGTTACACCGGGTATGGGGTGAAGAAGGAGGAGCCCGGGGAGCCGAATGAACTGGGGCGGGAGTTGGTGTGTGTGGATCGGGTGTCCGGTGACATTTTGTGGAGCAAGGAGGTGGGGCTGAAGAGCAAGGAGGACGACTATCGGGGTTATCTCATGGAGCATGGCTACGCGAGTGCCACGCCGGTGACGGATGGGAAGCACGTCTTCGTGTTTCTGGGGAAGGGCGGACTACATGCCTTCACGCTCGAGGGCGAGAAGGCCTGGAGCAAGGAGGTGGGGACTTCCTCGGGGGACAAGCGATGGGGGTCCGCGGCGAGTCCGGTGTTGCACGGGGATTTGCTCATCGTGAATGCGGCGGACGAGGCGCGGGGGGTGATTGCGTTCGACAAGAAGAGCGGGGAGGAGCGGTGGCGTTATGAGTCGGACAAGCTGGAGTTGGCCTACAACACGCCGACGATTCACAGTCCGGAGGGCGGGCGGACGGAGATCGTGGTGTCCGCGCCGGAGGAGTTGTTCGCGCTCGATCCGGCGAACGGGAAGCGGTTGTGGTTTTTGGCTTCGGATATCCCCGGGAACATTTGTCCGAGTGTGGTTAGTGCGGGGGAGACGCTGTTCACGACCGGAGGTTGGCCGCGGAAGGGATCCCTGGCGGTGAAGGGCGGTGGTGCGGGTGACGTGACGGACAAGATTCTCTGGAGGAGCAAGACCTTCTCCTATGTGCCGACTCCGTTGGTGCACGAGGGCTTACTGCACTGGGTGAGCGATGAGGGGAAGGCCATCGTGATGGATTTGAAGAGCGGGAAAGTGCTGACCAATCGGGAGGTGGATGGCATTCCGGGGCGGAAGCAGATGAGTTTCTATGCCTCGGCGGTGCGGGTGGGGGACAAGATTTTCGTGGTGAGCAGGCGGGACGGGACCTTTGTCTTTGAGGCAAACAAGGAGATGAAGCAGATCGCGCAGAATGATCTGGGGGACGAGACGGACTTCAACGCCACGCCGGCGGTGGCGAAGGATGCGATTTATCTGCGGTCGAACGCGGCGTTGTATTGTGTCGGGGAGTGAGGCCAGCTCCGGCATTCGGGCGATGGGATTCCGGTGGGAATTCCCAATAGGTTGGCTGCGCGATGGTTCGGCTTTTCCGTCAAACATAGCTCCGGAGCAGGCGGATGGCGGCACGGAGCGAGGAGAGGGAGGCCGTTTCGTTGGCGGTGTGGTATCCGGTGGTGGGGATCTGGAGGGTGGTGCCGCTGATGAGTCCACCTGTGGCGGCGACCAGACGACCCAGTTCGGTGCGGCCGAGGGACATCGGCTTGGGGCGGTCGATGTTCTGAGCCTCGATCCATTGGTCCTTGAAGGTATGGCGGATCCCGAGGCGATGGCAAAGGCGGGTGATTTCGGCGGTGAAGCCGGGATCGAACCCGGCGGTGGCATCCTTGTAGCGCAGGACGAGATCCTGCTCCTCGGCGGCTTCGGTTGAAGGATAGGGGCTGGTGTCGAGGACAAGAAGACGGCGGGTCGTGGTGGAGGTGCGTTGGAACCAATCGAGCGCATAGCGCCAGCTTTTGCCGGATTCCTCCTGTGCGGTGAAGAGGGCGGTGCCGCGAAAGCCGTTGCGGAAGAGCCAGACGATGATGGCGACGCTCAGCACATTGTCGAGCTGGGCGGAAAGGTGGGTATCGGTGACCTTCAGGCGATCGAGAAAGGAAATCGGGGCGCCGGGCTGCAGGAATTCGAGGCCGTCGATCTCGAAGATGAGGTTGTGTCGTTTCGGACAGAGGTAGCCGTTGGAAATGATGCCCTGGCCGAGGTAGGTGCCGGTGTAGGGGAGGTGAGCCTGGACGCGTTGGCCGGTGAAGCGGTCGGCGATGGAAGCCATCATTTGTTCGGAGACCGAATCACCGGTGAGTTCGCCGCGGTTTCCGGCGATGAAGGCGGCGTATTGGAATTCGTTGGGACCGGTGCAGAGGAGGCCGTGGCGGTCGATGTGGGCGGAAAGGATAAGGCTCTCCGGTTCGTCGCCCTGGGCGACGAGGATGCCGAGATGGCGTTCGACGCGGACATCGACCTCCTCCAGTTCCCGGCGGAGGACCCGGAAAAAGGAATCCTCCGTGCCGACGACAGAGGGTTCGCGGACGAGTTGCTGGAGGATCTCGAAGAAGTCGGAGAGGGGAAAGGTGCTCACGGCGGTTCGCTTTTTGTAGCAGGAAGGATGCCGGGATTGGAGCCCCGGGCGGGGTGGCACCCGTTTCGTCATTGCTTTCCGTTCCCGCGGGGGAAGCCCAACCGGGTTGAGATCGGGTGCGGTGAAGGGACTGCGAATGGTTTGACAGGATGAGGGCGGGTGTTCAGGGTGGGAAATCCACACTATGATAATGAAGAGCCAATGAAGAAGACCCTTGGTTGGTTCATGTTGGCCCTGATGGCACCGGTTTGCCTCGCACAGGAAACTCCGGCGGAAGAGGGCGATGCGGCCCCGGTCGAGGACCTTCCCTTTCTTGGCACGGGATCCCGGTTGAACTGGGTCACGGAGGGTGAGGGGGCGCTCGGGTCGTGGGCGACGATCAAGATTCCGGAAGGGATGGGATTTTTGAACGGCGCGGATACGGCGACCTTGATGAGCATGTATGGGAACCTGCCCGACAGCTATGAGGGTGCGCTGTCGACGGAGGCTCTGGATTGGACGGTGATCTTCCAGTTTTCCGAGGAGGGTTACGTGAAGGACGACGAGAAGGATGATCTGGATGCGGACGAGATCCTGAAGACCCTGAAGGAGGGGCAGGACCTGGCCAATGCCGAGCGCAAGAAGATGGGATTTGATACTCTGGTGATCGAGCGCTGGGCGGTGGAGCCGAAGTACAACGAGAGCACCAACAACCTGGAGTGGGGGACGGTGATCCTGTCGGGAGACGGGAGCCGCACCGTGAACTACGAGACGCGTCTGCTGGGTCGGGAGGGCTACATGAACGTGACGCTTCTTTGCGATCCCGAGGACTTGGACGGGCTGATGTCGGAGTATCAGGCCTTGCTGGCGTCATATGCCTATGTGCCGGGGAAGACCTACGGGGAGTATGAGAAGGGCGACAAGTTGGCGTCCTATGGATTGACGGCGTTGATTGCCGGTGGAGCGGCCTATGGGGCGGTGAAGACGGGGCTTCTGGGGACGATCCTCGTCTTTTTCAAGAAGCTCTGGTATGTCGTGGTGGCCGCGATCGCGGCGGTGTGGAAGGGCATCAAGCGCTTCTTCGGCCGGATCACGGGGACGGAGGGTTGAGGGTCGGTCCAGCTTGCAATGTCCGACGGCCAGACCTTCCTGTTGCTTCTAGGTGTTTTTTACGCGCTGGAGTGCTTCTGCATGGCTCCGACGGGGAGTGCGGTCTATGTGCGGACATTCGGGCGGCATCATGGCCGGCGCTCCTGTCTGCTGGAGTTTGGAGGGATCCGGAAGGAGCTGTATTTCCTGTATTTCCTTCCCTGGCCGGGTCGGGCGCATGTGGTGGGCGGGGTGGGGGGGCGGATGGTGCCGGAGGCGCGGCGCCTGTCGAGTGCCCGTCGGTATCTGCGGGTATTGAACCGGGCCGGCGAGCCATTGGTGATGAACGGGGTGCTGCTCGCGTTGATTTTCTTCGTGGCCCTGCCGGTGACCTACTGGCGTGATCCGATGAGTGAGCGGGTCATGCTGATGGCTGGGGCCGGATACGTGCTGCTGTTCTGGCAGACGGGGTGCTACTGGTGTGTGCATCGGCGGTTTTTTCCGGAGCGCGGGGAGGAGCGTTTGAAGTGCGTGCTGACCATGGCGGTGCTGCCGTGGCATGGGATGAAGGCGGTGGATCATCTGGTGCTGCATCCCAAGTTGCGACTGGGCACATTTGAAGCACAGGCCTTGTTGTTGTTCCCAAAGGTGTTTGGGGAGGTGGCGAAGAAGGAATGGCGGAGGGCGTGTCACGGACCGGGGGCGGATCAGGCGGGGCGGGAGGCCTTGGAGCGATTTTTGGATCGGGTGGGTGTTGATCGGGGTGGTTGGGAGCGCGGACCGGAGGAATTGGCGGAAGGGGACAAGTACTGCCCGGTATGCCACGGGATATATCACGCGGGAGCGACGCGCTGCAGTGATTGCGGGGGAGTGGTGCTGGTGGAGGGGGTGCTGCGGGGCTTATCGACCGTTGAAGATGAAACGGCCCAGTAGGTAACCGACGCCGGCGGCGATGGCGATCGACTTCAGCGGTTGAGCGACGATCTGTTGGCGGGAAGTTTCGAGGTGGGCGTCGGTGGCGAGGCTGACCTCGTGGGATTTGGCCCGGAGGTGTTCCCTGGCGGTCTCGAATTTGGCCTGGGCCACCCGCCGGGTGTCGGCGGCGATCTCCTTGGCGGAGCGGACCACGACTTCCTTGGCGTCCCTGGCTTGTGATTTGAGTTCGTGCCCCATGGTGCGGACGTCATCGACGAGTCGGTTGACGGACGGGTCCTTCGTTTCGGTGTTTTGTGTGTTGCTCATGACGGGTCTTGGTTTGCAGGAACCATACCAATGGCGTGGAGAGACAAGGAGGAGCGGAATGTGCGTGAATTTGCCTGTTGGCCGATCCGGGAAAAGGGCGGGCGGAGGCTGCAAAATGCATTCGTGGAGTTTGCCGTGGTTGCAGAATGCATTGCGGAGAGTGGTTTGATGAGCTTTCAGGATCGGGGGAAGGTGGGAGTGATGGGCCTTGTTCGTTGTGAATTGGCGGGAGAGAGGGCGAGGGGCGGCGGTTGGAACGCCTCGTGCGAGTGGGGAGGGGTTATGAACAACAAGAATATGACATCCTCCATTCTCCTTCGTCTCCTTGCCGCCCTGGTTGGGGCAGCCTTGGTGGGTTTGACCGCTTCGTGCGGCACGGTCCACGGCGTCGGCCACGACGTCGAACACGCTGGTGACGCCATTCAGGATGCGGCGCGTTAGGGCGAGGATATTGACGGGTTTGCCGGGGTGGTCGCGATCATCCCGGCAACCCGGTGCGCTGGACAATTTAGCAGCGTTTGCGGAGGTCGCCGTCTCGTTTGGTGAGTTCTTTTTGGTCCATGGCCTCCAGGAGGGGCATGGCGATGCGGCGGGAGGTGCCGAGGGCCTGGCGGAGGTCGGAGGCGGTGGCGGGGCCGTGTTGGTCGAGGTGGTTGAGGACGGCGTTCTCGGCGGCCTGAAGGGCGGTGGCGAGGAGGACGGCCTTGTCGCCGAGGGCGATGACGCGTTTGGTGCGGATGAGGAAGGCGAGGGCGCGGCGGGAGGGGCCGTCGGGGGTGAGTTCGGCGCGGCCGGGAGGGTTGAGGGGGTCGGCGGTGAGGGCGGCCTCAATGCGGGCGGCGGGTTCGCGGATGTCGTCGGGGAGGCTGGCGGAAAAGCTCTTGCTGGTGAGAACGTTGTTGGCGGAACCGACTCCCTCTGCGGCGAGGCTTTGGAAGAGGTGGGTGAGGAGGGTTTCGGAGAGGTTGGGGGGTAGGGTTTTGCGGAATTCCTGGAGGGGGAGGCCGGGGAGGTCGGGTTGGGCCTGATGGAAATCGAGGACCGCTTGTTGGGCGGACTTCACGATTTCCGACCACCAGGCGGCATCCGCGAAGTAGTCGCCGAGGGCGATGCAGGTGTCGGCGGCGATGAGTTGGTTGAGGGCGGTCCTGACCTGCTGCGGGGTGGCGCGAAGGGGGGCGGCGAGATGTCGGAGGGCGGCGGTGTGATCCCGGCGAAGAGTGGACCGCAATAAGGCGCGGAGGGAGTCGGGATCGGCGGCGCGGGCTTCGAGGAACTCCTTCTGGGCATCGCTGCGGAAACGCTGGCGGGTGGCGGTGGTTTCGAGGACGGTGCCACCGGCCACGGTGGCCTGACCGGACCAATCGCGGAGGACGAAGCGATCGCCGACGAGCATGTAGCGTTTCTCGTCGAGGCGAAGTTGGGCGATCTTGGTGTGGCCGGGAGGCAGGCTGCCGCCATCGAGGAAGTAGATGCGGGCCCCGATGGATCCGGAGCCGTGGTGGATGCGGACGCGGCGTCCGGCGGGGAGGACGCGACGGGTGCCGCTTTGGCCGGGGATTTCGCGGTCACTGCGGGTGAGGAGGACGTTGATGGTTTCGGAAGGCTCTCCGGCATGGGGTCCGGTGAGGAGGGCCCCGCGGTGGACGCCGAAGCGATGGGCCCCGGCCACGGTGAGGTCGGGGACGTTGAGGGCGGTGCGCATGCCGGGCAGGGCGGTCTGCACGGAGGCGTTGTGGTTCTGGATGGAGCGGACGTGGGCGGTTTCCTCGCGGGGTTGGAGACGGAGATCATCGCCGACATGAAGGCTGCCGCCGGAGAGGGTGCCGGTGACGACGGTGCCGATACCCTTGACCTGGAAGGCGCGATCGACGGGGAGGATCGGTTTGCCGAAGTCGGCGGGTGGGGTGGCGTCGGCGAGGAGGCGGGTGAGTTCGGCGCGGATCTCATCGATACCCTGGCCCTTGGGTGCGCAGACGGGAATGATGGTGGCGCTTTCGAGGGCGGAGCCCTTCAGGCACTCGCGGACGAACTCGGCGGCGAATTCGACATCATCGACGAGGTCGGCCTTGGTGAGTGCGATGACGGCGCGGGTGATGCCGAGGTAGGAAAGGATGTGGAGGTGTTCCTCCGACTGCGGCATCCAGCCATCATCGGCGGCGACGACGAAGAGCACGGCGTCCATGCCGCCGACGCCGGCGACCATGTTGTTGATGAAGTCGGCGTGGCCGGGGACATCGACGACGCCGAGTTCGTAGGTCAGGTCGGGGGACTTGGGATCGGGGAGGGAGAGGTGGGCGAAGCCGAGTTCGATGGTCACCCCGCGGAGTTTTTCCTCGGGGAGTCGATCGGGATCGGTGCCGGTGAGGGCACGAACCAGGGAGGACTTGCCGTGGTCGATGTGGCCGGCGGTGCCGAGGATGAAGTGGCGGGATTCAGGCATCTGGGGCGATCCCGACGATGCGGGCCTTTTCGAAGTCGTAGGGAGTCATCTCGAGGTGGACGCGGATGCCGTCGGAGAGTTGGGTTTCGAGGGCGGCGAGGCGTTTGGGGAGGTGTCCGGCGACGATCTTGCCGTTGGGGAGTTCCACCTCGACGGCGGAGGGAGGGATGGGGGCGCGGACGATGCCGATGGCGGTGATGGGGGCTTCGGGCATGGGGCGGGGTGAGGGGAGGAGATTGAACGTCCAATGTCGAACCATCCTTCGCCAAATTTCGTCGCCCAACGAGCGATGAAGGTCAAGAGGCTAGGGGTGGGTGAGCAAGGAATGTCGAATTTGCCGGGAATCGGGGTGGCTGGCCTGGTGTCCTGGTGGGGGGCAGATGGGGAGTGTGGGGAAGATGGGGACGTGACAGGGAGGGGAAGCGGTGATAGGAGTGTCAGCTGATCGACATGCCGATTTCTTACGCCATTGCTCCTCGGAGGGTCTGCCGAGGGGATCGAGGACCCAAGGGGTTGGGGACGCGATTATACGGTTTTCAGGTGACCTGAGCGTAATGGCATTCGGGCCAATTGCTCGATTTCAAGGACTGACCCCTTT
>JAQCFL010000111.1 GCA_027619375.1 Verrucomicrobiota bacterium
AAGACCACCCCCCGGCACCGGAAACGCTCCTCCCTCGACCACATCAAGTCCTTCTTCCGCGAGGCCGACGACTTCCTCAACGCTCCCATCGGCACCGCCCTCGCCTGGGGCCTCGTCGCCGTCCTCCTCAGCGCCTGCGTGGTGCTTTTCTTCCAGTGGGATGCCGAACGCCGCGTCCGCAGTATCCGCATGGAGGCCATCGAATCCCAGCGCCCCGCCGCCAGCCACCGACCCTCCACCGTCCCCCTCCTCCCCGGAGAACCCGAGCCGGTCGACCCCATGCGCCTGCAGGAATAGGCCGCAAGGCCGCCCTTGCCGTCCCCGCCGCCATTTGCCACCGTCCGGCCCCTTTCCCCGGACCTATGAGCGACGACCGACGCAAACCCTTCCCCTTCGACGTATTCGAACCCCAGTGGCAACAACGCTGGCTCGAAGAAAAAATCTTCCGCACCCCCGGACCGGGCGATGCCGACTTCGATGCCTCCAAGCCGAAGTATTACATCCTCGACATGTTTCCCTACCCCTCCGGCGCCGGCCTCCACGTCGGTCACCCGGAAGGCTACACCGCCACCGACATCATCGGCCGCTACAAGCGCATGAACGGCTTCAACGTCCTCCACCCCATGGGCTGGGACGCCTTCGGCCTCCCCGCCGAACAATACGCCATCAAAACCGGCCAACACCCCCGCATCACCACCGAGGCCAACATCACCAACTTCCGCCGCCAACTCCAGGCCCTCGGCTTCGCCTACGACTGGGACCGCGAGGTCAACACCACCGATCCCGACTACGTCCGCTGGACCCAGTGGATCTTCCTCCAACTCTACGCCTCCTACTTCAACGAGGAGACCGGCAAAGCCGCCCCCGTCACCGAGCTGGAAGCCCAAGGCTGGACCCCCGCGCAGATCGACGACGTCCGCCTCGCCTATATCCACGAAGCCCCCGTCAACTGGTCCCCCGACCTCGGCACCGTCCTCGCCAACGAGGAAATCGAGGAATGGAAAGCCAAAGGCCACACCGTCGAACGCCGCCCCCTCCGCCAGTGGATGCTCCGCATCACCAAATACGCCCAGCGCCTCATCGACGAACTCGAACCCCTCGACTGGCCCGACTCCATCAAACTCCTCCAGCGCAACTGGATCGGCCGCTCCGAAGGAGCAGAAGTCGTCTTCACAATAGGGAGCGCGGGTTTGCAACCCGCTTCTAAAACCCCCTCCGGCGAAGCCGCTGCCTCCCCTGATAACCAATCACTGATAACTGATAACTGTCACGAGGTGACCGTCTTCACCACCCGGCCCGACACCCTCTTCGGCGCCACCTACATGGTCCTCGCCCCCGAGCACCCTCTCGTCGCCGAAATTACCAGCGCCGAACATAAGGACACCGTCGAGGCCTACATCAAACAGTGCGCCTCCAAGTCCGACCTCGACCGCGGCGACCTCAACAAGAACAAATCCGGTGTCCCCACCGGCGCCTTCGCCACCAACCCCGTCAACGGCCAACAAATCCCCGTCTGGATCGCCGACTACGTCATGATGGGCTACGGCACCGGCGCCATCATGGCCGTCCCCGCCCACGACGAACGCGACTTCGAGTTCGCCACCAAGTTCGAGCTGCCCGTCGTGCAGGTAATTGACACGAACCTTGATGCGGGCGGGACGCCCACGCTCCCCTCCACCGGCCACGGCACCGCCATCAACTCCGGCTTCCTCGACGGACTCAAGACAACGGACGCCAAAGCCAGAATGATCGCCTGGCTCGAAGAGAACAACAAAGGCACCCGCAAGATCCAGTTCAAGCTCCGCGACTGGCTCTTCTCCCGCCAACGCTACTGGGGCGAGCCCTTCCCCCTCCTCTGGGACAGGGAAACCGGACTCCACGCCGCCCTCCCCGAAAGCGAACTCCCCCTCCTCCAACCCGAGATGGAGGACTTCAAGCCCACCGGCGACCCCCGTGGCCCCCTCGTCAACGCCACCGACTGGATTAATTACTCCGACCAATACACCCGCGAGACCAACACCATGCCCCAGTGGGCCGGCTCCTGTTGGTATTACCTCCGCTACTGCGACCCTCGTAACGAACAGCGCTTCATTTCCAAGGCAGCCGAACACTACTGGTCCGGCACCTCTTCCCTTGATCACTCTTCTCCGATACCTGGTAACCAAAAATCCACCGGCACGGTGGATTTGTACATCGGCGGCACCGAGCACGCTGTCCTCCACCTCCTCTACGCCCGCTTCTGGCACAAGGTCCTCCACGACCTCGGCCACCTCAGCACCTCCGAACCCTTCCAGCGCCTCGTCAACCAGGGCCTCATTCTCGGGGAGGACGGACAAAAGATGTCCAAGTCCCTCGGCAACGTCGTCAACCCCGACGACGTCGTCGACAACTACGGCGCCGATGCCCTGCGCCTCTACGAAATGTTCATGGGCCCCCTCGAGCAGGTCAAACCCTGGCAGATGAAGGGCGTGGAGGGCGTCTCCCGCTTCCTCGCCCGCGTCTGGCGCGTCGCCTTCGAGCAAAACCAGGAAGGCGAATGGGTCACCTCCTCCAAGCTCCAAGGGAACGACGGCGCCCCGCCGTCGACCACTCCCCCCGGCGCAACCGCAAACTCCGACAAGGCCCTCCTCAAAGTCCTCCACGAAACCATCAAAAAGGTCGGCGAGGACATCGAGCGTCTCAGCTTCAACACCGCCATCTCCCAGATGATGGTCTGCACCAACGCCTTCACCGCCGCGGAGAAACTGCCCACCGACCTCCTCCTCTCCTTCCTGCAGATCCTCAACCCCTTCGCCCCCCACCTCACCGAAGAGATCAACAAACGCCTCCAGGGGAGCGTGGGCGTCCCGCCCGCTTCACAATCCGGTCTTCTCCTCTCCGAAAAGCCCTGGCCCCCCTACGACGAACAATACCTCGTCCAGGACACCATCGAACTCGTCATCCAGGTCAACGGCAAGGTCCGCGCCAAACTCACCGTCGCCCCCGACACCCCCAAGGAGCAACTCGAGCAACTGGCCCGGGACCATGAGAACGTCCAGCAACACACCGCCGGCAAAACCATCCGCAAAATCATCGTCATCCCCGGCCGCCTCATCAACATCGTCGCCAACTAGACTTCACTGTCCCCATCCGTCCCATGCCCAAATCCAGAGACACCTTCTCCTACTTTCCCAATGCAGACATCGTCCGCTGCCATTGCCATTCCCATTTCGGCGGACCCTGGCCCGACATGCCTCCCGTCGAACTGGAGAACATGGTCACCGATCTCCACGCCTCCGCCACATTCTCCGATCTCAAGCTCGTCGCATTCTCCATCCAACCCACCCAGTTTGACTTCATCGTCGATGTCCCCCGCAATGTGACCCTGACCAAAAAGGAAATGCTCCGACGATTCGAAGCCTTCAGCGCCCCCACCGTCCTCGAACTGGAGCTGCCCCGGTTGAAGCAGGGCGATCGAAATGCCTGGTCCCGGCTCAAAAGTCGCTTCGGGAGCCTTTCGACACTCGTCAAACGGTTCAAACAAAAATCCACCCGCCACTACCACCGGGTCCACGGCACCTCGGGCAGCCTCTGGTCAAACCGATACGACCAGGTCTTCGTCGAACCCGGACACCCCTCCCGGGTCCTCACCGCCTGGATCGACCATGCCGCCGTGCGCGCTGGCCGCGCCGACTCCCCCGCCGACGACAAGACCTCCACCTTTGGTCGCGCCGTCTCCGGCGATCAGGTGGCCAGATCCATGATTCAAGACCTCTTCCTGCCCGAGGATCCCGAGGCCAGCTGGCAGAAAGTAGCCGCCGCCTATCGAAGTTTCATCAACGTGGACGAGCTTCCCCCCAATGCCGTCACCCACCACCGCGGCAAACCTCCCCTCACCCGCAAGGCCTTCCTCCACTACGAAGTCCCCCACCTGCACGGCGGCATCGCCCTCGGCTCCCACCAATTCATCGAAGACCTCTACACGCTCAACCGAACCTTCTTCTCCCCCGGACGCCCCTCCGGCCCCCGCCTCATCACCGGACAAGCCGATCCCGACCTCTGGACCCTCCGCGACCGCGGCGACCTCCGCCGCCTGAAAAAGCAGTAGCTTCCAGAACACCCCACCATACCGAGACCCCCCGGTGACACCCCCGCCACCTCCTCCTCCCCTCTTCCCCAATAACAAATAACCAATAACCGCTAACCTACCCCCCCATGACCATCGGCGACCTCAAGTCCACCCTCGCCTCACACCACGGCAAACCCATCACCATCCAACTCCCCGACGGCGAAACCATCCCCCCCCACTTCCACGTCACCGAAGTCGGCTTCGCCAAAAAGGACTTCATCGACTGCGGCGGCAAGATCCGCACCGAGGGCAAATGCCTCCTCCAGATCTGGGTCGCCACCGACACCGACCACCGCGTCGACGGCGACAAACTCGCCGCCATCCTCAAGCACGGCGCCCCCGTCCTCCCCACCGACGCCCTCCCCGTTGAGATCGAATACAACCACCCCGGCCTCACCCACTTCCCCCTCGCCCACTTCGAGGCCACCAACACGTCCCTCACCCTCCACCTCTCCCACTAAACACACCGACTGCCTCGCCAAAGACGTCTGCGGCATCCCCACCGACGGCGAAGACCCCTCCTGCACCCCCGGCGGCGGCGGCTGTTGAGGTCCTTATTCTTCAGCCAGCACACGGACACCTCGAAACGCCCTTTTATTATCATATTTTCAACATTTGAATAATATGGATCGCTTTTCTCTCGCATAATATCCGCCAGCATCATACAGCTCGCCCGTGAGCGACTTTATTTCACGATCTGGTCATTTTGTGAAACAACGAGAGGATTACTCCGCCTTCATCCCCGCACCGCTCCCACCCCAGCCCCCCGTCTCCCTCGACGAGGAGATGTCCCAGATTCTCTCTGATGCCGATCGTGCCCTCGGCAGACTGGATGGCGTGTGCTCCATCCTCCCCAGCCCGGACTTTTTTGTCGCCATGTACGTCCGTTACGAAGCCGTCCTCTCCTCTCAAATCGAAGGCACCCAGAGCACCTTGGAAGACGTGGTCGACTACGAAGCGGACCACTCCGACAGCCCCAAAGACGTGGAGGAGGTCATCAACTACATCAAGGCGATGAACCACGGTCTTCGCCGCCTGCGCGACGATGAGTTCCCCCTCTCCCTGCGCCTCATCACCGAGATCCACGAGAAACTCCTCGCTGGGACCCGCGGATCCCAACGCAATCCAGGTGAGTTCCGCCGATCCCAAAATTGGATCGGCTCCGCTGGATGCACCCTGTCCACCGCGACCTACGTTCCGCCGCCCGTCCCGGAAATGACCTCCGCACTTGGAGACCTCGAAAAATTCCTCCACACCACTGAGGGGCTTCCCGCCCTCGTCCATTGCGCCCTCGCTCACGCCCAATTCAAAACCATCCATCCCTTCCTTGACGGCAATGGCCGTGTCGGCAGACTTCTCATCACCTTTCTCCTCTGCCAACGACACATCCTCGAACATCCCCTCCTCTACCTCTCCCATTACTTCAAACTCCATCGCGCCGAATACTACGACCGTCTCATGGCCGTTCGGCTCACCGGCGATTGGGAAAGCTGGGTCAAATTCTTCCTCCGCGGCGTCAAAACCGTTGCCAACGATGCCGTCCAAACCGCCCGGAACATCATCGCTCTCCGCGAATCCAGCCGCCAGACCGTCGGGAACGAACTCGGAAACATGGCCGGAGCTCTCCCCCTGATCGACTACCTCTTCGACTGCCCCTCCGTCACCACCAATCAATCCAAAGACCGCCTCGGAATTTCCTTCGCCCAGGCCAACAAGGTCCTCCATCACTTCGAGGAGTTGGGCCTCGTGAAAGAAACCACCGGCCAGAAACGCAACCGACGCTTCCGCTTCGAACCCTATCTCAAGCTCTTCCGCTCACCCGACGCGCCAAGAAGCGACACCATCTCCGACACCACCCAAGCAGACGCCTGACGTTTTCGAACCATGCCCAAGCAAGACTACCGCGACCTCACCAAGGAACAACTCGTCGAACTCCTCCGCGCCCGCGACCGCAAACGCTTCGGCCTCATCTGGGAACGGGATGCCATTGAACATGACAAGGCCCTAAACCAAGACTTCGTCGTTTTCGACCACGATCCCGAGCTTTCCCATGGAGAAGGCCCCTACGAGAATCTTATCATCGAAGGTGACAACTTCGACGCCCTCCGCGCCCTCCGTTCCGCCGTAAGCGTCCGAGCAACCCGTTGCGAATGGGGTGGCCGAGGTGAGCCCGATGTGGTTATGCGGCTGCCGATTCCCCGCCGGGGGCTTGGTCGGCTTTGTGGGCGGCGGCCCAGTTCTCGGGGAGCAGCTCGCGCAGGGCGGCCGGGTCCGTGCTGCAGCCCGGCAGGCGCTTGAGGACGTCCCGCAGGTAGCTTTCGGGATCCACTCCGTGGTGGCGGGCGCTGATGAGCAGGCTGTAGAGTACCACGCTGCGATCTCCCGCTTCGGGGCTCCCGACAAACAGCCAGTTCTTCTTGCCGACCGCACTGGGCCGGATGTCGCGCTCGACGCCGTTGTTGTCGATCTCCACATGGCCGTTCTCGATGTAGGTGAGCGCGCCGCCCCATTGGCCAAGTGCGTAGCGGATGGCTTGTCCAAGACGGCTCTTGGGCAGGATTCTTGTTTTGGTGAGAAGATGTTTGTTGGCTCGGTCGAGCAGGCGCAGCAAGGGAAGGCTGTGTCTTCGGCGATAGCGTTCCTTCGCACGGGCATCGGCTTGTATTTCGCGAAGGGTGGTTTCGATCTGGTAGAGCTGGCCGTAGATCTTGAGGAACCAGGCGGCGAGCCCGGGGTTCTGATCCAGAGCCGTCTCATACTTGCGGCGGATGTGGGCGTGGCAGGCGGCTCGCTCGACGCTTTTGCCGCGCAGGGCCTGGGCGACGCAGTAGCTTTGGTAGGCTTCATAGCCGTCGCTGCCCAGGACGCCTTCGTAGTCGCGGCCGAGCCAGTCGGTGAGGTGGTGGTGCTCCCGAGTGAGTTGCCAGTCAAAGAGGACGTCGCCGTTGAGGCCTTTGTAAACCCAGAAGCGTCCGCGGGAGCTGCCGCCGGGGGCCTGCCGGTCAAGGTAGCGCACTTCGGTCTCGTCGGCGCGGATGTAGCCGCTCTTGAGCATGTCCTCTTTCATGAGGGTGGTGAGGATGGTGAGCTGGTCGGCGACTTTGCCGGCCGCGTCGCTCATGGTCTGGCGGGGCAGCTCGATGCCAAAGCGGCTTTTGTAGAGGCTCTCCTGCCGGGCGTAGGTGTTGCGCACCGAATTGATACCGTACGAGATCAAAAGAGCAGATTCCCAAAGAGCAGATTCCCAGACAACTAATAAAGAAGCGCATTGCAATCCTTTGCGTCCTGTGCTTTGCTCCATCCCGTCATGCCGAAAGCTCGTTATCTCGCACCCTGGCACCAAGTCGATCTGATGGAGGCGGCGATAGCTGCTGGAGAAGAAGCGGGAGACGCCGAGGGGCTCACGCGCAAGGAGTTGGAGGCACTCAAAGGCAAGCCAGCCATCTACCACTGCCTCTCCCGGGTCGTGGACCGGCGCTTTGTGCTGGGGGACGCGGAGCGGGAGCAGTTCGTGGAATACATGCGCCTCTACGAGAAATTCTGCCAGGTCCGCATCCTCAACTTTTGCGTGATGTCCAACCACTTCCACCTCCTCGTCGAGGTCCCCGCCCCTCCCGAAGGACGCGGGGCGGATTGGTCGGATGAAAAGCTCCTCCGGCACCTCTCCTGCCTCTACTCAAAGCCAAAGCTCGCCTCCATCCGCTGGGAACTGGAACTCTTCCGCAAGCAGGGCAACCGCGCCGGAGCCGAGACGCTGCGCGAGTCCTTCCTCAGGCGGATGTGGGATCTCTCGCAGTTCATGAAGACCCTCAAGCAGCGCTTCACCCGCTGGTTCAACAAGCAGCACGGCCGCACCGGCACGTTGTGGGAGGACCGCTTCGACTCCATCCTCGTGGAAGACGGCCACGCCGCCCGGACCATCGCGGCCTACATCGATCTCAATCCCGTCCGCGCCGGGATCGTCAGCGATCCCGAGGACTACCGCTGGTGCTCCTTCGGCGAAGCGGTGGCCGGCAAGCAACGCGCCCGTGAAGGCCTCCAACGGGTCATGTTCGAAAAGGAAAGCACCCTCACCGGCGAAGGACGCGCGGCTTCCCTACTCCAACTCCCCAGTTGGCGCAGCGTTGCCCAGAGCTACCGACACCTGATGTCCCTCGATCTCAAGCGCCGCCCCTCCAAAGCGGAAATCAACGGCCTCAAGCCCCTCTCCGAAGCCAAGGCCCTCCGTTGCAAGGTCCGCTTCTTCATCGACGGAGTCGCCCTCGGCTCCCAATCCTTCCTCGGAAAACTCTTCGTCCTCACCCGCGGCCACTTCGGTCCCAAGCGCCGCACCGGCCCCCGCAAGATCCGCGGCATCGACACACCCCTCTGCACCTTCCGCGACCTCCGCCGAGAACCGGTGCAGACCTAGATCGGCATACAGGGGGGCACCTTCGTGAGAACGCCTTCTTTTGGAGGCTCAGGCATCCCGACATCTACCGGTAATGCGGCACCGGCTCGGGAAGGCCAAAATAGCCGCTCCATCGTCCACCTCCCCCTGAGATCACCCCGTTTCCCGCCAGGTCAGGATGTCTGAGCCTGACGCCCCTACAGGCGGCGGAGCGAAATTCGTTTGGCGTTGTGGTGCTGCGCAGGGGAGCCGGGACGCGGACATCCGCGGGCCGCAGTAGCTGCCGTCGATACTCCCCTCACTCCCCCGGCGAAGAGATCGCCAGAATCCCGTCGGCCTTGATCCCGGCCATCACGGCCTTCGCGCGGGCCTGCATTTCTGCGATCTTTTCGGGATACTCCCCACTCAGATCCAGCGTCTCCCCCACATCATCCCGCACATTGAATAGGAAGGGCGGGTTGCCGCCTTTCGCCTTCAAGCCTACGCGGTAGGGCGCGATTTTCTCAGCCTGCTCCTTTGTCATCCGCTTCGTGCCGACACCTTCGAGAGCGTTGCGGCGGTCGAAAAACAGTTTCCAATCCCCCATCTGGATCGCCTGCGGCTCGGCATCCCTGCCCTGCCAAAAGAGCAGCTCTTGGCGCGGATGCGGGCCGGGCTCCCCGAGCAGGGTGTCCCAGGCGTCGTAGCCGTCGATGACCGGTTTGCCCCCCGTCTTGCTCTTCCAATCGATGCCACAGGCTTTGCAGAGGGTCGGCAGGAGATCCATCGCGCTGAAGAGGGCGTCGCTCTCCTGCCCGGCGGGGATCACCCCCGGCCACGTCACGATGCACGGCACGCGCGTGCCGCCTTCCAGCGCGCTCCACTTCTCGCCACGGAATGGCTGGCTATCCGCCTTCTCGCCCGGGTTCGGGCCGTTGTCGGAGCAGAAGACCACTAGGGTATCCTTCTCCAATCCCAGCTCCGCGACGGTCTTCAACAGATCGCCGATCCGCGCGTCCATCTCCTCCACCACATCGCCGTATTCGCCGAACCCGGATTTCCCCTTCCAATCCGGATGAGCCTGCACCGGGAAATGTGGCGCGGTGTAGGGCAGATAGAGGAAAAACGGTCGCTCCTTGTTGGCCCGGACGAAGCGGATCGCCTCCACCGTGAGGCGCTCGGTCAGCAGCCGGTTCTGGAAGGGATCCTCGGCAATCTCGTCCCCCCGCCAGAGCTGCTTGGTCTGGTTGTTGCTCATCGTCAGGAAGTAGGCGCTCTCGAACCCCTGCGCCATGGGTGCCGTGTCGGGCTGGTTGCCGATGTGCCACTTGCCGGAAATCCCCGTGGCATAGCCCTCCGAATGGAAGATCTCCGCAATAGTCAGCGCCTCGGAGCTCATGCCGTCGTTTTTGCCCATCAAAAATCCGACCACGCCCTGTTCCCAACCCACGCGCGTCGGGTAGGCCCCGGTGAGCAGCGCCATCCGCGACGGGGTGCAGACCGTGGCCCCGGAGTGGAAACCGGTCAGGCGGATGCCCTCGGCGGCGAGGCGGTCGAGCACCGGCGTCTTGATGGAAGGATGCCCGTAACACCCTAGGTCGCGGTAGCCGAGGTCATCGGCCATGATCAGGATCAGGTTCGGCTGGCGGGCCGCAGCGCGGTCAGGGAGAAGGGCCAGCAAGGCGAGTGTCGTCAGAAGCGGAACAAGCGGGAGTTTCATAATCAGGAAAAAATGACCCCGTCACTAAGGAGGAGGACCCCCCTCTTGTAAAGCAGCTCCCCCGAATGGCACGCCGACAAAGGCAGGGACCGACCTCCGGGCGGTCCGGCGGTTAAAGCGCTCCGCTCACATCTCCATGACCCCCCCCCCCCCCCCC
>JAQCFL010000112.1 GCA_027619375.1 Verrucomicrobiota bacterium
GCAAGAGGTCTGAACCGATCATCCCGGACCCCGTTCAAACCTCGCAGCATGGATCCATCACTCGACTCAAGTCCGACAGGCTGCTAGCAGCGCGGCTTTGGGCAGCTAAAGGAAGGATGCTTTTCGCCTGTATTTCAGGCGTTTAGCCCCGTCCTCCACTTCGAGTCACGCCGGATCCGCCCGCCCCGTGCCTCCTGACAGGTCGAATCGTTCTCTTCGATCCGATCCGACCCGGTGACGGCTCATCATGCAGGAGGGGGCATCAGTAAGATTGGCTCACTACTGGAGTTGAGTAATTGTGTAGTCGCTCAGAATTTTGCGAATGTGGGTCCGGATATTCATAATGAAGTAGGGTCGATATCGTCCAGGGGAAGAAATATCATTGGGGACAACTCCACGGTTGAGGCGGCGTTTCCATTTTTGCCGCCATTCGTTGGAATGATGGGGAGCGAGGCCGACCCGCGATTGGCTCCGTTGGGGGAGTTCGGTGGATCCACCCGGTCTATGCCGCCGCTTCCGGGGAGTCCAGCGATTGAAGGAGGGGTGTTGTTGGGGGATACGCCGGCGACGGATCAACTTGGGAATCTCCGGCCTTCCGGGCCACTGCCGGATCTGGGGGCGGTGGAGGCGGTTCCATTTTCGGATTTGGGTTTGGGAAGCGCTGACGGAGATACCATTCCCGATATTCTGGAAGGTGTGGATGGTGCGTATCCAGAGCTGGATCCGTTGGTGGATGACTCTGCGGTCGATACGGACGGAGACGGATCTCCGGATGGAGAAGAGATTGCGAATATGACGGATCCGTTGGATGCTTCGGATTTGTTTCGAGTGTTGAGTTTCAGTCCCGCACCTGGATTTGATCCGGTGACGGATCGGTGGATGACTGTCGAGGTGCGGACATTTCCTGGCTTTCGTTATTCGCTGGAGATGGGGGCGGGGTTGCTCGATTTGATTCCGGTCCCCGGGGTGGAGTATGTGGCGGATGACTTTGTCTCTAGCTTTGAGGTGGAGGTCCCGCCTGCGAAGGGATTTGTTCGGATGCGTCGGGAGTGAGCGAGAAATGGAAGGTGTGCTCTGGAATTGGACAGGAGCACTGGGGCTATTCGGAGCCACACGGTCCAGGGAAATGTGGCCGGTCTTACCTACGCGGTCTTCACATTGGGTACCAGTCCGGTGGTGAGATATTAATTGTCTGGGAAAGAGACTTGGGGAAAGAGACCTGGGGAAAGAGACGTGCGAGCTATGACGGACAAGCGAGCCTCCGCACTCCAAATGGGTCGGGGCCTTGGGCCGGGCCGGGCTCCTCCCGGCTGCGTTCGTGGAGGGTGCCTTTGCTTCCCCGGCGGGAACCTGGCATAAAAGGTCGGATTTCCGTCAAAAAGTCTTAATTTCCGCCATGGTGGGGATAAATGAAGCGTTTCATGGCCCCCTCCCGCATCCGGAATAAGTCGATTTGGCTAATGGGAGATTGATCTTCCTCGTCCTGCAGCCACTGTGGGGATCCCCCCAGAGATCAGCTGATTCATGAATAACCCCACAGCCTTGCGAAGAGGACTCGCCGTCCTGTCGCTCCTGACCACTTCCTTGCTCGCGGAGCAAGTCGTCTTCAGCGAAATCAATTACAACCCGGCGGACGGGAAACCGGAATACCTTGAGATCCGCAACCTGACCGCCACTCCCTTCGACATCGCGAACTGGCGGATTTCGGACGGCGTTGATTTCGAGTTCCCCGATTTCAACGCCCGCCGACCGACCGCCGCCTTTCTCTCTGAGTTCGAGTATATCATCGTCGCGGCAGTGGACGAAGCCACGCTGCGGGCCTCCTACACCATTCCCCCCGGGACAAAAATTTTCGGCCCATGGACCGGCGCGCTGGACAACGCGGGCGAACGCCTCGTGCTCGAGGACAAGAACGGCATCCTCCGCGCGGAGGTTACCTACAACGACGACGGCCGCAAGTGGCCGATCGCAGCGGACGGGGCAGGCCATACGATCCAGTTGGCCAGGCCGAACCGGGGTGGGTCGAACTGGCGCAACTGGGAGGTAAGCCGGGATCCGGACGGCACCCCCGGCGGCCCGGCCAGCACCCTGCCGCCACTCTCCGCCCTTCTTGATCTGAGTGAAATTCACTTTGGTCCCGGCGGAGCTGTGGACTGGGTCGAACTTCATGCCCCGGGAGAGGCCGCCGTGGCGGTCGACACCTACTCCGTGGCGTCCCTGAAGGATTTCTCAAACGCGGTGCCGCTTTCGGGCTCCGTCGCCGCTGGCGGCTACGCGAGTTGGAACACCTCCTTCCCCACTGATGTGGATGGCGATGTTGAGATCTACGTCATCGATGCGGGGGGAACAGTGATCGCCGCGCAAAAATTCACCCGGGGTCCGGGTCAAGATGGATTTCAATCACTCCCGGTGGGAGAGGAATGGTTCGGCGGTTCCGGCCACACCCGGAATGCGCCCAACAACCCGACGGCGCGCAACACGAATGTCGTGATCAACGAGATCATGTATGACACCCCGTCCGACGCCCGGACCGGTGAATTCGTCGAACTCTACAACCGTGGCGGCACCCAACAGGACCTCAGTGGTTGGAGCTTTGTCGATGGAATCGACTTCACCTTCCCCACCGGCACCATCCTCAACCCCGGAGCCTATCTGGTTGTCGCCGCGGATGCCTCCTGGCTTGCCAACCAATATGGATCCATCCAGATCCTCGGAGATTTCACGGGTCAGTTGAGCGATTCGGGTGAGTTGATCCGCTTGGAGGACGCCGCAGGAAACCTGGTGGATGAGGTCGATTACCTTCCTTCCGGGGACTGGCCGGAACTGGCTGACGGGGACGGCAGCAGTATGGAGCTGAAGCATCCCTCCATGAACAACGACTCGCCAAGCGCATGGTCGGACAGTGACGAAACCAACAAGTCCACGATGCAGGATTTCAGCTATACCGCCAATTTTGACCAGGCCACCTGGAACCCGATCACCTCTGGACAGGAGATGCATCTGCACCTTGTCGGCGACAGTCACCTTGTCATCGAGAGTCCCTCCCTGGAGCTCAATGCGGACGGCAACAACCTCCTTCTCTACCCCGGCTCCATGTCGCGCAGCAACTCCAGTTCCCGGGGCTGGGTGGAGCAGGGCACCCACTGGGAGACCTACATGGACAGGACGGTCACCCCCGCCCAAATTCATATCATCTCCGACGGACACGGAGACAACAAGGCGAACCGCGTCGAGATCGACACCGGCAATCTCAGTTTCAACCAAAGCTATACCTTCACCTTCCGCGGCCGTTGGATCAGTGGGAAGCCCCGCCTGATCGTGCAGACGCTCGATCACGGATTCGGCACCAGTTTCCGCCTCCCCATCCCCAACAATCTCGGCACCCCCGGGATGGCCAACTCCCGACTCATCAGCAGCCCGGCGCCGACCGTGAGCGGTGTCGTGCACAGCCCCGCGGTCCCCTCCACCACGGACGAGGTCACCATCACGGCCCGGGTCGAATCATCCGCCGCACTGAGTTCCGTCGAAGTGGTCCACCGCCTGGACACCATTGCCGGAAACGGCGCCTGGTTGCGCACCCCGATGTATGACGACGGCATCAACGGCGGGGACGAACACGCTGGCGACGGGCTCTACACCGCCGTCATCACGCAATACACCGCGCAGGCAAACATCGTGCAATTCTACGTGGAGGCGCTCGCTGCCGGCGGTGCCACGACCCAACTCCCCAAGCTCGGCCCGAACCGCCCGGCGCTGTGGATCGTGGATGGCCGCACCATGCCCGCTACCCTGATGCAGGAGCGCTTCATCGTATCCCAATACGACCGCGAAGCCATGAACGCCATATCGGGGGACAGTGCGCCCTATGGATACCATTTCCCGCGCATGTCGAACCACTTCTTCAACGCCACCTTCATCTCCAACGAGAGCGAGGTGTTCTACAACGCCGAGATCAGGAAGAGCGGCAGTCCCTTCACGCGTTCCAGCAACAACGATCTCACCCACGGCAAATGGAAGCTTCCCGGGGACCGATTGTTCCGTGAGCGCAGCCGCACGGTATTCGATCCATCGGGGGACGCGATCACCCCGAGGTATTATGACGACCGCCTCGCGCGCCATTTCCTCTACCTCCTCGGACACCCGACCAACGAAATGGAATTTGTCCACTGGGTGGTCAATGGCGACGCCTTTAAACTGCGTGAGAATCAGGAGCCCATCTCCAATGACTTTCTCAAGCGCAACTGGGAGGGTGGCACCAAGGGCACCCTGCTGCGCGTCGATGACGAATGGCGCTTCACTTCCGACGATGGTAACGCGAGACAAAGCCGTAACGCCGATTGGTCCTATAAGAACAGCGCCAATCCGATTCGTTACCATAGCGAATGGTTGATGCGCTCCCGCGAAAGTGATTATGACTACGGTAATTTCGTGGAGTTTGTCCGCACCTTGGACAGCAACACCTTCGACGAGCCCACCATCAGCCGTCTCGCCGATCGCGACATGCTCTGCCTGAACGCCGCCGTCCGGGGCTATGATGCGGACTGGGACACGCTCACTGTCAACCGGGGCAAAAACGCCTATTTTTATCGGCCCAAGGGCGGTCGATGGATGCTCATTCACTGGGACGGCGATCGGGTTTTTGACAATGTGAACCAGACGATCCTTGGCTCCCTGCCGGGAGTTCCAACCTACTTCAACAAACCCTACAACCGGCGTGTCCTGAACTACTATCTGACCGAGTTGCTCGACAAATACACGAAGGATTCCTACCGGACCAACGCTTGGATGGACGCGGAGACTCTCGCTGTCGCGGGAAGCGGAATCACGATGACCAAAAGCCACTACCAGAACTGGTTTGCCAATCGTGAGTCCACTGCGAATTCCTTCATCGGTTCGGCCCTGAACGCCACATTCGCGATCACCACGAGCAACGCCCCCACCTCGGCCGCAACAATTTCCCTCACGGGCACCAGCCCCTCCACCGTCTATGAGGTGCGCGTCGACGGGCAGCCTTGGGTGATGCCGACATGGAGCAGCACCACGAACTGGAGCCTCCCGGGCATCATCCTGAAAACCGGATCCAATACAATCAAGGTCGAGGGGATCAACCATGAAGGCACGGTGGTCACCTCCGGGACGATCGTGATCACGAAGACCGGCAACGCACTCCCGGTCATGGCGCTGGAGGGAGATCCAGCCTCCTTCAATGTCGGCCTGGTCGAAGGCCTGGGTTTGGATGCCACGGCCAGCTACGACCCGGACGGGGGGGGCTTGAGTTTCGACTGGGCCCTTGCCCCGGCCGCCGGTGCCACCCTCGCTCCCGCCGCCGGCCTCGCCAGCGCAGGATTCAGCAAGCCGGGCCTCTATGAGTTTACCGTCACCGGCACCGACCCCGACACTGGAAGTGCCGATTTCACCCGTGAGGCCGCAGTGTATGGCGGGGGTGGATTCAGTAAATTCAACGGTCCCCTTCTGGAGCCCTATTGGGAGACCTCGAACCTCCAACTGATCAACAACCTCGGCACTGGTCCATGGTATTCGCTGGAGTATCGATCCGGTCACCTCCTCCTCGGCATTCCCGGGCATCAACGTTATCCGCTGGGTGATCCCGGCCGAGGTGGAGACCTCGACTCCGTGACGCATCCCTGGCTCAAAAGGGAGCTGCCTTCCGCCGGCGAGTGGGTCCTGCAAACCGACCTCGAACTCTCCGGCCTCCAGTTCGGCGATTTCATGACGGGACTCCTCGTCGAAGTGGGAGGCCCCGCAGCACGCAATCGCTATGCGATCGGTTACCAGAATGGGAACCAGCTCGCCGTCGTGCAGATCAACGAATCGGCGGACACCGTCTCCCTGTTCAGCCTCCCCTACGGGCTCCGCTCCGACATGCAGCTGCGCATTCGGCGGGAAGGCAACGAGCTAGTGTTTGAATGGCGCCCGAACGAACTCTTCGAGGAAGTGCATCGCCTTGCCTTGCCTGCGGGAAATCTTGTCTTTGATGGCGGTCCGTTCGCCGCGACGGAAGCGGAAGAAATCCTCAATGTGACATTTGACTACGTCATGTTGATCGATCCCACGCCGATCGTCCCCCCTTCCGACGCGCTCGTCATCAGCGAGATCCTCTACAAGCCGCTCGAAGGCGATCTTTACGAGTTTCTCGAACTCCACAACACCGGACCCACCTCGATCGATCTGACCGGTTTCCGGTTTCCGCAAGGCGCGCCCTTCGATGAGTTTGTCTTCGGCGGCATCACCATCGGACCGGGCGAACACCGGCTCGTGGTCCACAACCTCGCCGCCTTCCGTTCCCGATATGGCGAGGGGCTGAACTCGATCATCGCAGGCGAATGGATCGGTGGGAACCTCAGCAACTCCAGTGAGACGATCACCCTGCTCGACGCGGAAGGGAACACGGTCTTCTCCTTCGACTACTCCGACTCCCCGCCCTGGCCGACCTCTCCGGACAACGATGGCACCTCCCTTGTGCTGATCGATCCGGTCAATGGCGACATGGGCAATGGAAGCGACTGGACCGCAAGCTCCCAGCCCGGCGGCTCGCCCGGGTACTCCGAGTTGAGCGGAGCATTTTCCGCTTGGCTGGCCGCCCGGGGTGAAACCGATCCGCTCGCCACCAAGGCCGGAGAGCTGGTCAACAACCTGCTCGCCTACGCCTTCGGACTCGATCTCGCCGGTGGTGATGCGTCCGTGGCCCTGCCGAAACTCGGCGCAATGACCATTGATGATGATACATTCCTCACCTTCGAGTACCGGCGCCGCATCAGCGATCCAAGCATCGGCTACATGGTCGAGATTTCCCGTGATGGTCAGAACTGGGCCAACGCGGCGGCCGACATCGTTGAAGTCAGCGGCACCGATGAGGGAGATGGCACCGAGCGGATCATCGTCCGCCTGCTCGCCCCCCTCGGCAGCGAGGAGCTCGTCCTACTCCGCGTCCGCGTCACCCCCGGTGCCGGCGATACGGGAGCCTTGTTCGATGCCTGGATGGCTGATCGCGGGGAAACCGATCCGCTCGCCACCAAGGCCGGAGAGCCGATGAGCAACCTCCTCGCCTACGCCTTTGGTCTCGACCTCGCCGGTGGTGATGCCGGAGTCGCGTTGCCGATCTCGGGAGAGATGACCATCCTAGAGGAGACCTTCCTCACCCTGTCCTATCGCCGACGCCTGAGTGACCCCGGCATCGGTTATACAGTCCAAACCTCACGCAACGGCTTCACCTGGGCGGATGGCAGCGCCGACATCGTCGAAGTCAGCACCCTCGAGGAAGGAGACGGCACGGAACGAGTGACCATCCGCCTCGGCGATCCCCTCGGCACGGAAGACATTCTCCTCATCCGCGTCCTGGTCACAGCTCCGTAGGGGCAACGGCAGGGAGGTGAGTGAGTTTTGGGTTTCTCTCCCGGGGAGAGGAGTCTAGGCTAAGAGCACGGAGGGGCCCTCCGGGCTCCCATCCATCAACCCATGAACATCACCTTCCTTGCCGCCGTCTTCCTGCCTTCAGCACTTTTCGCGTCGCCGTGGGGCGAGCAGATCAGCGAGGGAGGGATCAAGCATTCCTTTCTGGTCACCGGGCACAGGACGGTGATCGTGGGGGAGGATTGTGAGGTTTCCTGGGAGGTGAAGGAAGGGTCGCGGGACGGGGAGGTGCTGGCGAATGGGAATGTGCTGATTGCTTTTTCGAAGGAGGTGAAGGAGTTCACGCGGGAGAAGGAGGTGGTGTTCCGCTACCCGCTGAGCGCGGCGAACAAGGAGATCGGGACGGTGCATCGCTTGGAGAACGGGAACACGCTGATCACGGAGTTGGGAGACAAGCCGCGCCTGATGGAGGTGGCGGCGGACGGGAAGGTGGTGGTGGACTTTCCGCTGCAGCCGGAGACGGGGAATGCGCACATGCAGACGCGCATGGCCCGGAAGCTGCCGAATGGAAACTATCTCGCGCCGCATCTGCTGGCCTTTGCGGTGAAGGAGTACACGCCGACCGGGGAGGTGGTGCGGACGATCAAGACCGATCTGCCGGAGTTGGGTGGTCGGGCGGCGGAGAACTGGCCCTTCACGGCGATCTTGTTGGAGGATGGGAAGGTGATGGTGAATTTGACCCACGGGAACAAGACGGTGTTCTTTGATAAGGAGGGGAAGGCGGTGTGGACGGTGACGAATGAGGATGTGGGCGGTCGCTTTGCGGATCCCTGCGGGGGTTCGGTGTTGGCGAACGGGAACGTGGTCATTTGCAGTTATGGTCAGCGGGAGGACGCGAAGCCGGACGTGTTTGAGATCAGCGCGGAGAAGAAGGTGGTGTGGGAGTTCAAGGCGCCCGGGTTCCAGGGGGCGCACGAGATTCACGTGCTGACCACGAACGGGGAAGCGGTGAAGTCGAGGCGGTGAGGGGTGGCATCGGGGGGGGCGGGGCTGGCGGCAGGCAGGGTGAGGAGGGCGGCAGGTCAGGAGACGGGGATCAGGCGCATCCCGGCCGCTTCCGGAGGGCCCGTTCGGCGCGGTAGCATTCGGGGTGGCAGGTCAGGCGCTTGGGGAGGGTTCCCCATTCTCCGTGGTGGCGAAAGGGGTGCCCGCGCTGTGGGTGGTTCCGGTGGATCGGGCGGAGGGAGCGGGGTTTGGTTCAATCCATTGACGCGGTACTTGTGGCATGGGAGGATTCCGGCAGTGAAGGCAGAGGAAATCGAGGAGGTGCTGACCCCGTTCTGGAAGACGGACGACGGTCGGACGGCGTCCCAACGAGCGGAGGCCTATGGGATCGACTTGTCGTTGATCGCGGAAAACCTACGGCTGACGCCGGAAGAAAGAGTCGAGCAGCACTAGGCGGCCTTGGAGTTAACGGACGCTTTGCAGAAAGCCCGAAACTGAGATGAAGCGCTGGATGCCCTGATCACGGCCAAGCGGGCGATGCGCCGTCCGCGGGATCTGCACACCGTGCTGGAGCTGGAGGTGATTCGGGAATTGAGAGGGAATTAGTGGTGGCTACCGGCGGGGACTTTGGAAAGGTTTTCAGGACGCCCGTTGGGGCGGGGACGGGGGTGGCCAATGGTCGCCTCGGTGGTGATGCTGGAACGGTGCGGGTCCCGGGTGAGGATGAGGCTGATCCGGGGGGCGCCGGAACGGACTTCCGGGGGCCATTCGCTGGATGCAATCCAGCGCTACGCTTTTGGGGGGGCACGAGGCGAAGGGGGAGGGTTGGGGCGGGGGTGGGAACCGCCGACGCCCTGCAAGGGCGCCGCTACGGGGAGGGGGAAACGTTCCAAGCATGCAGGGTGAAGCCTTCGCCGAGGCCGCCGATTTCGTTGAGGAGGGAGGAGACTTTTTGGTGCCAGAGGGTGAGGTCGGGGGTTTGGGCCTTGGTGGCGGATTTGGGGAAGAAGAGGTAGGTGACGGTGAGGTCGCTGATGGCGCGGGTGCGGCCGTTGGCCTTGGGGTTGAGTTCCCGGGCGAGGCGGAGGGAGGCTTCGCCAACCTTGTCGGAGGGGCCGGCGTCGCCGAGGATGGCGGGGTAGATCTTGTTGCCGTGGATGACGGCGGCGTAGTCACCGATCCTCGGGGAGAAGGCGGCGTCCTTATTGACCCAGGGAACGGGAAGGACGACGAAGGGATCGCGGTCGGCGAGGAGGAAGCGGCGGTTCCGGAGGTTGCTCTTAGTGGAGTTGTGGAGACCGCGCTCCCTGACGCGGTAGATCTGGTCGTCGCAGGATTTGATCATTTCGCGCCAGACCACGCCGGGATCTGTTTTGGCGTTTGCTTCGAGTTGGGTGCGGAGTTCCTGTAGTTTGGCGAGGGTCTCGGGGTAGTAGGTGAGGAAGGGGTTTTCGGTGCGGCCGGAGTTGTGCCAGCTGTAGGCGGTTTCGGGGAGGAACCAATCGGAGCTACGGGCGAGGTCGTAGTCGGCGAGGTTGGGGGCGCGGCCGGGATCGGAGCCATCGGTGACGACATCCATGTCGGCCTGGAGGAGGAAGACCTTGCGCCCGGTGTCGGGGTGTTCGAGGAGGAGGGCGGTCTCGCAGTCGAAGTAGTTGTGAGGGGTGAGGAGTTCGCCCATTTTGAGGATCTGGAGTTTCCGGGCGTAGAGTTCGGCGAAGCGGGTGGAGACCTTGGCGGTTTCCATGAGCTTCGCGAAATGGGGGAGGATGGTGGGGAGATGGGGGTTGAGGGCGGTGAGTTGGGCGGCGGAGATGGCGGGGGTGGGTTGGGCGAACTCGATGGAGTGGATGTAGGAGCGGTTGTGCTGGCGGAGGGCGGTGGAGGAGGTGGAGGGC